>CAJJNI010000011.1 GCA_905193085.1 uncultured Lachnospiraceae bacterium
TTTTTTTCCCATTTTTCTACCTCCTCAATTATTTTTCCAATCTCAATATAACATCTTTCACGATCAATTTTTGAAAGCTTCTGACACTTTTTCAGATTTTCAAGAATTGAAGTTTCTCTACTATTTTTCTCATTTATTAAAGATTTTATCATATCATTATATTCTTCTATATTAGTTGAAATTTCCTCTAAAAATTTTCTTTTAGAATCTTCTTTCTTTATAGTATCCTTTAAATTAGTGATATGCTCGTTTAAATCAGATTTACTTTTCTCATGATTTTCTAAATCATGCTGTTTTTCCTGACTAGCAACACCGAGGAAAAAAATATTATCTTCATCTTTGATATTTTTCTTTAAAATATCTATATATTCATCTATTTCTGTCATCGACATTTGTAGTGAATCAAGATTTTCCTTCATATTAATATTGGTTTCATTGTAAGTATTTATCCTTTGTTTTAACTGTCCATCTATTCCAGACAAACCTTTAATAACATAATTTAATACATCATTATTTTCCATAATCACACCCCAAATTATGTAAACCAGAATCAAATTTAACGATTTAATACTATACTAAAAATGTCTTTCATTCGCAAACAAAACAAGATTATTTTGTGCATTTATCTGCATCTACTCATCTAAAGATAATATAAGTAATAAAATTAAAATCAATTTTATTTATTTGAATTCTATCAATTACTTTTTATCCATCATAAATTTATCTATTAAAATCTTATCTTTTGCAATTTATCTTTTTTAACTTATCGCTTACTGTTTAAATATATCAACAACACTGAAATATCAGCAGGTGAAACACCTGAAATTCTTGAAGCCTGACCAACTGAAAGCGGTTTGAACTGATTTAATTTCTGTATTGCTTCTTTTCTTAAGCCTTTTATCTGCTCATAATCAAAATCAGGCGATAGCTTTTTCTTTTCTAATTTTTTAAACTGTTCAACCTGCTTTAACTGTCTTGTTATATATCCTTCATATTTTATATTTATGTTAACCTGTTCTTTTACATCGTCCGGTAATTCCGGTCTGTTTTTATCAATTTTTTCCAGCATGTCATAATTTAATTCAGGTCTTCTAATTAATTCTACCAATGTAGTACCCGACTTTAATTCTGTACTTTCATGCTCATTCAAAAATTCAAGAACCTCTTTATTTGCACCTATATTGACTGATTTTACCCTCTCCATCTCTTCAGCTATAAGTCTCTCTTTTTCCAGAAGCTTATTGTATCTTTCATCTGAAATAAGACCAATATCATGACCTATTTTTGTAAGACGGATATCTGCATTATCCTGTCTTAACAAAAGTCTGTATTCAGCTCTTGAAGTCATCATTCTATATGGTTCAAAATTTTCTTTAGTTACCAGATCATCAATTAAAACACCTATATATGACTGTGAACGGTCTAATACAAGCATTTCTCTTCCTTTTAATTTAAGTGCTGCATTGATTCCGGCAATTATTCCCTGTGCTGCTGCTTCTTCATATCCTGAACTTCCATTAAACTGACCGGCACTGAATAATCCCTTAATATTTTTAAATTCAAGTGTTGAATTTAACTGATGTGCCGGAATACAGTCATATTCAATTGCATATGCATTTTTGACAATCTCTGCATTTTCAAGACCTGGAACAGTGTGATACATTGCAATCTGCACATCTTCAGGCAATGAACTTGACATACCGCCTATGTAAACTTCATTAGTGTGAAGTCCTTCCGGCTCTATAAATACCTGATGTCTGTCTCTTTCAGCAAATCTTACGACTTTGTCCTCAATTGACGGACAGTATCTCGGACCTGTTCCCTCAATAACACCGGAATATATTGGCGACCTGTCAAGATTTGCTCTTATGATATCATGAGTTTCTTTATTAGTATATGTCAGATAACAGCTCGCCTGTTCAATTTGTACATCATCAGGGTTAGTAGTAAATGAAAATGGCACTACTTTTTCATCGCCAAACTGTTCTTCCATCTTTGAAAAATCAACGGTTCTCTTATCCATACGGGCAGGAGTTCCTGTTTTAAATCTTAACATCTTTATTCCGAGTTTTTTCAATGCGTCTGTAAGATAGTTAGCGGCTGAAAGACCATTAGGCCCTGTATAATTTTCAACATCTCCATAAATACATTTTGCTTTAAGATATGTTCCAGTACATAAAACAACTGCGCGACAATGATAAATAGCTCCTGAATATGTCTTTACACCTGTTACATTACCATCTTCAACAAGAATGTCCACAATTTCAGCCTGTTTAATCAACAGATTATCAGTATTTTCTAAAACTTTTCTCATACTTCTGCTGTATTCTGCCTTATCTGCCTGTGCTCTGAGTGAATGAACAGCGGGTCCTTTTGACTTATTCAACATCTTTGACTGAATAAATGTCTTGTCGATATTCTTCCCCATTTCTCCACCAAGTGCATCTATTTCCCTTACAAGATGACCCTTGGAACTGCCTCCGATATTAGGATTACAAGGCATTAATGCTATACTGTCAACACTTACGGTAAATATAACTGTAGACAATCCAAGTCTTGCAGAAGCCAGTGCAGCTTCACAACCTGCATGTCCGGCACCTACTACTACGACATCACATTCTTTTTCAACAACTGACATAATCTATTCCTACTTTCCCATACAAAACTTTTCAAATATTTCGTTTACCAAATCTTCCTCAACTGATTCACCTATAATGTTTCCCAAATGCTCATACGCATTCATCATATCTATAGAATAGAAATCCTCAGGCATATCATCATTTATACTTTTTATAACCATCAAAAAACTTTCTTTAGCTGACTGAAGCTCACTTACATGTCTTGCATTTGTAATATATATTTCATCATTAAATTCTAACTGTCCATCAAGAAACATATCTCTTATTTCATTTTCCAGAGCTTCTATGCCTTTATTTTCCTTAGCAGAAATAGGAATTACCTTTTTATTTATGCTCTTTTTTATTATCTGCTCATCTGTTTCCATATTTAAATCTGTTTTATTCAGAAGGACAATTACCTGCTTATCTTTCAGCAAATCTATTATTTTTTCATCACTCTCATCAAGTTTTTTTGATGAATCAACAACATACAAAATCAAATCAGCATCCTTTGCATATTTAATAGCTCTCTCAACACCTATTTTTTCAACAACTTCATCTGTGTTTCTTATTCCTGCAGTGTCAATGATATTAAGCTGTATTCCATTAATTATTATGTTTTCTTCTAAAACATCTCTTGTTGTTCCTTCTATTTCAGTCACTATTGCCTTTTCTTCACCTACAAGCAGATTAAGTAATGATGATTTTCCGGCATTCGGTTTTCCTACAATAACAGTATTTATTCCCTCTTTTAGAATCTTACCATTATTAACCGTTTTCAACAAGTCATTAATTGAATTTATCTGCTCATTTATTACAGGTTTTAATTTTTCACCATACCCGTCACTGTTATAATGCTCCGGGTCATCTAATGCAGACTCTATAAATGCTATTTCAAAAATTATTTTTTCTCTGATTGCCTTTATCTTCTCACATACTCTTCCACTCAACTGCTTTACTGATGACGATAATGCAAAATCATTTTTTGCATTTATAACATCCATAACAGCTTCGGCTCTTGATAAATCCATCTTTCCATTTAAAAATGCCGTCTTTGTAAATTCACCCGGCTCGGCTGCTCTTGCTCCTGCACTTATTAAAGTCTCTAAAATCTTTCTCGTTACTAAAACTCCACCATGACAGTTTACTTCTATTGTATCTTCTCCTGTATAACTGTTAGGTCCCTTCATATACATTACTAAAACTTCATCTATAATTTCATCATTATTATAAATATGACCATAATGAATTGTATGAGATTTTGCCTCACTTATTTTTTTCCCACTTTTAGCTTTAAATACCCTGTCTATAATTTCTACTGCATTACTTCCACACATTCTCACTATGCTTATTCCTGAATTTGTAAGCCCTGTCGAGATAGCTGCAAATGTATTCTTCACGATAACTGCTCCTTTTCTTCAAATTATGAGAAAAACGACAGAAACCTTTGTGATTCCTGTCGTTAATAAGTAACGGTTAATTATTGGTTATTTGACCTTTTTAATGTAACAACAACTTTTCTGTAAGGTTCTTCTCCTTCACTATGTGTCTCTACATATCTGTCATTCTGAAGTACTGAATGAATCACTCTTCTTTCATAAGGATTCATCGGCTCAAGGTATACAGGCTTTCTTGTCTTCTTTACTTTAAAAGCAATGTTCTTTGCAAGATTTTCGAGTGTTTCTTTTCTTCTCTTACGATAATTTTCTGTATCTACCTTAACACGGACATACTCATCACTTTCGCGATTTGCAACTAAAGATGCAAGATACTGCACTGAATCAAGGGTTTGTCCTCTCTTACCGATAAGAATACCCATTTCATTGCCCTTTAATTCGATATTCATATTACGATTCTGCTCATCATAATCAATCTGAATATCAACACTTAAATCCATTGCATTAAACATTTTGCTTAAAAATTCTTCAACTGCATCTTTTACAACTTCTTTTTTTCTAGCCTTAATAATAGCCGGCTTGCTTCCTATTCCGAGGAAACCATTACTACCCTTTTCAATAACTTCATAATCCAGTTTACTGCTCTCTATCCCTAAAGTAGTACAAGCTTCTGTAATAGCTTCATCTACTGACTTTCCGGAAAATTCTACATAATCCATAGCCATAGAAATTACCTCCTAAAAAAACTGTCAAAAATATATTTTATTACTTTTTATTATTTTTTTCGTTATATTTCTTTACCATATCTGCTTTAGATCTAAGACTGCCAGCCTTGCTTTCAGAAGAAGTGCTGTAGTATTCTGATGATTTTCTGATATTTTCTTCTCTCTTTGCTTTTTTCTCTTCTTCAAGCTTCTTATTCTTTTCATTATCAAATGAAGTTGATTTAACATTCATTTTGGCTGCATTAGAAACTGTCTTAGGTGGTAAACCTGATTTAGCTCTCTTTTCATTAACTTTTTCAAGATTTTTCTGTATTAACGCATTTACATCTACTTTATCAAGATGCTTATTAATAAAGAACTGCTGAACACATCTTACAAAAGCACCAAATGCCCAATAAAGACCTAAACCTGATGCAAATGAAAAACAAAATACTGCTGACATAAGCGGCATAATTGTATTCATAGTCTTCATTGAAGCCATCATTGCGTTATCATCGCCACTCTGCTGTGTATTTGTAGATGGTGCAAGCTTTGTCTGTAAATACTGAAATACACCTGCAAGAACAGGAATAGCAACTGCTACAATAATAATTAAAATCTGGCTCTTGTCAGAACCGACATTTTTAGCAGCATTTGTAATAATTGTACTTGGAGCTTCACTTAAATTAATTCCAAAGAATGTTAAAATAGGGTGAAGTTCGTTATATGCTGATGTT
This sequence comes from uncultured Lachnospiraceae bacterium, assembly GCA_905193085.1. Lineage (GTDB taxonomy): Bacteria > Bacillota > Clostridia > Lachnospirales > Lachnospiraceae > CAJJNI01. The sequence continues at coordinate 5,457 of CAJJNI010000011.1, forward strand.
GCTGCTTTCTCTATGGCATCTACGCCACATGAACCTAATTCTTTCCACTGGCTTGTTGAAAATTTATACAAACCATCTATAATTTTGTTAGAATCCCCTATGTTAAACTTTGAAACACTGGAACCAACCATATCTGTAAATTTATCAGCAAATGAAGAACCCTGTATTGTAAGGGCAACACTCTCATAAATATCTTTAAGAGGTTTAACATATGCCGGAATATTCATAATTACCCTATATAAAGCAAATAATATAGGCATCTGTATAATAAGCTGAAGACATCCGCCAGTTGGAGATGTACCATATTTTTCATATACAGCACGAATTTCATCATTTTGCTGCATCATTGAATCCTGATCTTTTTTATCTTTATATTTATCCTGAATTGCTTTAATTTCAGGATTCATTATCTGTGACATTTTAGAAAACTTCTGTGTCTTCAATGTCAGTGGAAACATACACAAATAGACTACAACAGTAAATATCATGATACATAAACCTATATCAGGATAATTTAACATGTCTAAAAAACGATAAATTCCTTCCATTATAAGTCCGAGTAACTTAGCTATGGGACCTATCAAAAATGTTGTACTTTGAGTTAATGCTAACATATAACCTCCTTAATTATGGAACAGGATCATATCCTCCTTTTGCAAAAGGATTACATCTTAAAATTCTTTTTGCAGTCATATAACCGCCTTTAATGGCTCCGTATTTTTCAACTGCCTCTACTCCATACTGGGAGCAGGTGGGAATATAAATACATGTAGAGCTTCTTTTCAGTGGTGACAAATATTTTCTATAAAACTTTATAATAGAAATCAATAATTTCTTCATCTAAACCATTTCCTTCTTCAATATCTTCTGAATTCCACTTATATGTAATAAAGAAGATTGCATATCATGAAAACTTATGTCTTTTGCATTCACTCTAACTACCACAACTATATCTTTTCCACACAGAAACTTTTCTTCGTTCAATCGATAGCTTTCTCTGATTAGTCTTGTCAAATGATGTCTGACTACACTATTTCCTACTTTTTTGCTAACTGAAATTCCCAATCTGTTCTCACTTTTTCCATTTTCCATTACATACATTACAAGATTTCTATTCGCACATGATTTTCCATTTCTGTACACATTTTGGAAATCCTTGTTCTTCTTTAATGACTCTGAAAATTTCATTGTCTTCTCCAAACGAACTTTCTAATTAATAATAAGAAGAAAGGCCACATAACTGCGGCCTAGGCTGATAATTTTTTTCTTCCTTTTGCGCGTCTAGCTGCTAATACTTTTCTTCCGCCTTTAGTACTCATTCTAGCTCTAAAGCCATGAACTTTAGCTCTGCTTCTTTTCTTTGGCTGAAATGTCATCTTCATATACAAACACCTCCTATCCACACAATATCATTACTATTATATTGGAAAAGCCCTGTTTAGTCAAGAAAAATTTTCAAATTAATTACCTATATTGCAAATATGTTATATTTTTTTAACTTATCCACTTATCCGGAAGCATTGATAAAGTTATCCACATTTTATGGATAACTTGTGGATAACTCATGAATTTCACATTGATAATTTGAACTATAACTTAGACATGCCCTATTTTTAAACGATTTTTTATTCATGTTATCAATATAAACTTATCCATGTCAGTTATTAATTTTGACATAATATTACACATATCCACATAGATATTGACATTTTGTGGATAACTTATTGATAATATCGACTTATTATTTAAAAATTTCTGTTTTTTTATCAAAAAATACAATTTTTCATTAAAATATTTCATTTTTCAACATATTCATAATGAATTATACAGTTATCCACATTTTATGGATAACTTGTGGATAACTTATGAGTTATACATTGATAATTTGTACATACCTGCCCATTATAGCTTATTTTTTGCATATTATTTTTCCATGTGTATTATTTGCAGGTTATCCACATCTGATAAGGCTGATTTAGGTTTACCAATGATTTATTCACATTTTGTGGATAAAATGTGGATAACTTTATTAAAGCTTGACTGTTTTTCAAATATAAGTTATTATATAAGATGAGTTAATATCTATTATAATGTAGATATTATAGATGTTTGTTAATTTAATGTTGTATTACATTTACAGAAATTTATTTTTAAAGGATTGAACACGATGAACGAAATAACTGACAACTGGCAGGAGATTTTAAGTTTTATGGAGGTTGAGATGGGATTATACCATGCATCTATTGATACATGGATTAAACCACTCAAAGTATATAATATAGAAGGAAACTGTATTTCTTTCATTCTTCCTGACAATTTTAAAGAAATGAAAGAATTCTTAAAAAGAAAATATCTTGAACCACTTAAAGCTGCCATTATTGAAATTACAAAACACGATTATACTATTGAATTTCTCCTTGCTGACGAAATTGAAGATTATGTAAATGAAGAAATTCACAATCAGGGAAACAACCATCCTGATGTTATTCAGGAAAAGGCTGAAAATGCCAGACTTAACTCTAAATACCGTTTTGATACTTTTGTAGTTGGTGAAAGTAACCGGCTTACTTATTCTGCCTGTCTCGCAGTTGCAGAAGCACCGGGTTCATTGTATAATCCTTTATTTTTATATGGGGGTGTTGGTCTTGGTAAAACCCACCTTATGCACTCCATTGCAAGATATATTATAGAAACAAGACCTGATAAAAATGTACTTTATGTTACCAGCGAGGATTTTACGAACGAAGTTGTATACGCAATTCGTAATCATTCCCAATCTGCACTTAAAGATAAATACAGAAATGTTGATGCTCTTTTAATCGATGATATTCAGTTTTTGGAAAATAAAGAAGGTACACAGGAAGAGTTCTTCCATACCTTTAATGCGTTATTCAATGCCGGTAAACAAATTGTTATTTCTGCTGATAAACCTCCACAGGAACTAAAAAATATCGAGCAGCGACTTGTTTCACGATTCGGAAGCGGACTGTCTACAGATATTATAACCCCCGACTACGAAACCCGAATGGCAATTCTGCAGAAAAAAGTCAATCTCGAACATTACCATTTTGATAATGCTATTTTAGATTATATTGCTACAAATATTACTTCTAATATAAGAGAGCTTGAAGGAGCACTCAACAAACTCATAGCTTTTAACAATCTTGAAAAGAAAGAAGTTACTTTGGAAATTGCACAGCATGAACTCAGAGATTTGATTTCTCCTAATTCTACAGGTGAAATAACAATGGACACCATTATAAGTATAGTAACTTCCCATTTTAATGTCAGCGAAGAAGAAATACTGTCAAAAAAACGTTCAGCTAATATTGTTCTTCCACGACATATTATAATGTACCTTTGCCGATCACTTACTGATAAACCTTTAGCAGATATCGGTAAACGAATAGGTGGTCGAGATTATACTACAGTCATCAATGCTCTTGATAGTATTAATAAGAAGTATAAGGAAGACATCAAGGTTAAAAATACTATTGATATGTTGAGAAAAAAGATTAATCCACTTTAGGTTTACATAATATATGGATAAGTTTTAAATATTAATGATTATATATGTTGATAACTTATGTATATCGCATGGATTTAAATTTATTAATTTTTTCATGATATGGATTACTTTAAGTTTTTCCATAAGTTACAAATCTTTTTTAACATATTTATCAACTTCAATTTTTATTGATTTTATGGGGGCTTAGAGCACTTTTCCATATATCAACACCCCCTACGGCAACTACTACTGTAATTATTATTAATTAATTTATTAATTAGCACACCTGAAAGGAGTTTTTATAATGAAACTGATATGTTCAAAATCTAATTTAGTTCAAGGAGTAAGTATTGTATCTAAAGCAGTTCCATCTAAGACTACTATGTCTATATTAGAATGCGTTTTAATAGATGCTTCTGCAGGAATTATTAAACTTACTGCTAATGATATGGAGTTAGGAATTGAAACTATTATAGAAGGAGAAATAATTGAAAAAGGTATTATTGCTCTGGAAGCTAAATTATTTTCTGATATAGTAAGAAAACTTCCTGATAATGATATCATTATTGAAACTAAAGAAAATTATCAGGTTACTATCAGCTGTGAAAAAGCTAAGTTTAATCTTTCAGGTAAATCAGGTGAAGATTTTACTTACTTACCATTTATTGAAAAAGATGATTACATAACAGTTTCACAGTTCACATTAAAAAATGTTATCCAACAGACTATTTTTTCTATAGCTGATAATGAAACTAATAAACTTATGACAGGAGAACTTTTTGAAATTAATGGTTCAGAGCTTAAAGTTGTAGCTCTTGACGGACATAGAATTGCAATCAGAAAGATTGATTTGAAAGACAATTATAATACTCAGAAAGTTATCGTTCCAGGAAAAACTCTTAATGATATAAGTAAAATACTTAGTGGAGAAGCAGATAAAGATGTAAATATATACTTTACTAAAAATCATATAGTATTTGAATTTGATAATACTGTAGTTGTTTCAAGATTAATCGAGGGAGAATATTTCAGAATTGAACAGATGCTTTCTAACGATTATGAAACTAAATTTTCAATTAACAAGAGAGAGTTTATAGAATGTATCGACCGTGCAACACTTCTTGTCAAAGAGGGAGATAAGAAACCTATTGTAATTAATATTAAAGACGGAACAATGGAACTTAAGATTTCTTCATACATGGGTTCTATGAATGAAGAAATTGATATTGAAAAAGAAGGAAAAGATATTCTTATTGGATTTAATCCTAAATTCCTTCTTGATGCACTTCGTGTTATAGAAGATGAGACTGTAAATATTTATATGATGAATTCAAAGGCTCCTTGTTTTATTAAAAATGACGAGGAAAATTATATTTATTTAGTTCTTCCTGTTAATATGTTAGAGACAGCTTAGGAGGCGTTTTTCAATGGAATCAATTAAACTTCGTGGTGAATATATTAAGCTTGGACAGGCACTTAAGGCAGCCGGTTATGTAGAAAATGGCGGTGCTGCCAAAGATGTAATACTTGATGGACTGGTAAAAGTTAATGGTGAAGTATGCACGATGCGTGGGAAAAAACTTTTCAGTGGAGATAAAGTATTATTTGAAGGAGAGGAAATCGAAATTTTGTAAATGGTTATTAAGTCTTTAGAACTAAAAAATTTTAGAAATTACGACAAGCTGAATATTGAATTTGATGAAGGTACTAATATTTTATATGGTGATAATGCGCAGGGGAAGACTAATATCCTTGAAGCAATTTACTTAAGTGGTACGACTAAATCCCATAGAAGTTCAGTTGATAAAGAAATGATTAAGTTTCTTAATGACGAGTCTCATGTAAGAGTGAATATTTTGAAACATGATATTTCCTATAGGATTGATATGCATTTAAAAAAGAGCCGTCCTAAAGGAATTGCCATTAATGGTGTACCAATAAGAAAAGCCGGTGATTTGTTTGGCATTTTAAATCTTGTTTTTTTCTCACCGGAAGATTTAAATATAATTAAAGACGGACCTGCGCAGAGAAGAAGATTTTTGAATATGGAGCTGTGCCAGTTAAACAAGATTTATTTTCAGAAACTGGCAGCTTACAATAAGATTTTAAAAGAGAGAAATACACTATTAAAAGAAATTCCTTATAACAAAAATCTTATAGATACTTTAGATGTGTGGGACGAACAGCTTATAGATTATGGAACTTACATAATTGAAGAGCGGAGAAAATTTATCGAAAAATTAAATGTTATTATTTCAAAGATACATGCTAATTTATCGGGAAACAAAGAGCATTTAGAAGTTATTTATGAACCGGATACAGATATTGAATTCTATAAAAATAAAATTATTAAAAACAGGGAATCAGATATTTTTAAGAAGACTACAGGCGCAGGACCTCATAAAGATGATATGATTTTTAAGATTGGTGATGTAGATATCAGAAAATATGGTTCACAGGGACAGCAAAGAACTTCTGCTTTATCTTTAAAACTTGCTGAAATACAATTAGTAAAAGATGTAATAAATGATACACCGATTTTGCTGTTAGATGATGTTTTATCAGAACTTGACAGTAACAGACAAAACTATCTTTTGAACAGTATTCATGATATTCAGACTGTAATTAGCTGTACCGGACTCGATGAGTTTGTTAAAAATAGATTTAAGATAAATAAAATTTTTAAGGTAGTAGAAGGAAAAGTAATTAGTGAAAATTAGTTGATTATAGAAAGGACAATTTTATGGCTGAGTATGGAGCAGATCAAATACAGATTTTAAAAGGTCTGGAAGCTGTTAGAAAAAGACCTGGTATGTATATAGGCAGTACATCTTCAAGAGGTCTTCATCATCTTGTATATGAAATAGTTGATAATGCAGTTGATGAAGCTTTGGCGGGATTTTGTACGGAGATAAATGTTTGTATAAATAAAGATAATTCTATAACTGTAGTAGATAATGGAAGAGGGGTACCTATCGGTATTAATTCGCAGACAGGAAGACCGGCAGTTGAAGCGGTATATACAATTCTTCATGCAGGCGGTAAGTTTGGCGGTGGAGGATACAAAGTATCCGGTGGACTTCACGGAGTAGGTGCGTCAGTTGTTAATGCGCTTTCAGACTGGCTTGAAGTTGATATTTACCACGATGGAAAAATATATAATCAGAGATATGAGAGAGGCCAGATAATGTATGACCTCAAGGTAGTAGGGGAGTGCGAGCCGGATAAAACAGGAACAAAGGTTGTATTTAAGCCGGATAAAACAATTTTTGAAGATACGGAATATCATTATGACATTTTGGAAGAAAGACTTCGTGAAATGGCATTTTTGACAAAAGGAATAAAGATAAGTCTCAAAGATTTAAGAGGAGAAGAAGTTGTAGAAAATATGTATCACTATGAGGGTGGTATTAAAGAATTTGTAGCATACTTAAATCACAGCAGAGAGACACTTTATGAAGATATTATTTACTGCGAAGGAGTCAAAGATAATATCAGCGTTGAAGTTGCAATGCAGCATAATGATTCTTACACAGAGAATACATACAGTTTTGTTAATAATATAAATACTCCTGAGGGTGGAACTCATGTTGAAGGCTTCAAGAGAGCATTAACAAAAATAATTAATGATTATGCGAGAAAAAATAATCTCCTTCGTGAAAAAGAGCCAAATCTTTCAGGCGAGGATATAAGAGAAGGTCTTACAGTCATAATAAGTGTTAAAGTTGAAGAGCCGCAGTTTGAAGGTCAGACTAAGCAGAAGCTTGGAAACAGCGAAGCAAGAGCCGCTGTTGACAGTGTTTTCAGTGAACAGCTTCGCTATTATCTTGAGCAGAATCCTGCCGTTGCAAAAATAATCTGCGAGAAATCAATTCTTTCACAGAGAGCAAGAGATGCCGCAAGAAATGCAAGAGAAATGACCAGAAGAAAGACCGGTCTTGAGAGTAATTCACTTCCGGGAAAATTAGCTGACTGTTCAGATAAAAACCCGGCAAACTGTGAAATTTATATAGTTGAGGGAGATTCAGCGGGCGGTTCAGCTAAGACAGCAAGAAGCAGGGCAACCCAGGCTATACTTCCACTAAGAGGAAAAATTCTTAATGTAGAAAAAGCCAGAATGGATAAAATTTATGCCAATGCAGAAATTAAAGCTATGATAACTGCTTTTGGTACAGGTATTCATGATGAATTTGATATATCAAAGCTTCGCTATGACAAGATAATCATTATGACAGATGCCGATGTAGATGGAGCGCATATCAGTACACTGTTGCTTACATTTATTTATCGTTTCATGCCGGAGCTTATAAAACAGGGGCATGTTTACCTTGCAAAACCGCCTCTTTACAAGCTTGAAAAAAATAAGAAAATCTGGTATGCGTACAGCGACGAAGAATTAAGTGATATTTTAAACGAAGTCGGAAGAGACAACAACAATAAAATTCAGCGTTACAAAGGTCTTGGAGAAATGGATGCAAATCAGCTCTGGGATACAACAATGGACCCTGAGAAGAGAATACTTATAAGAGTAAATATGGACGATGATTCTGCGTCAGAATTAGACCTTACATTCTCTACATTGATGGGTGATGCTGTAGAGCCTCGAAGAGAATTTATAGAAGCAAATGCTAAATTTGTAAAGAACCTGGATATATAACATAGATAGGCATTAAGGAGGATAACGATGGAAGATAATATTTTTGACCAAATTCATGATGTGGATTTGAAGAAGAAAATGGAAGATTCTTATATAGATTATGCCATGAGTGTAATAGCATCCAGAGCATTGCCTGATGTAAGAGATGGTTTAAAACCTGTACAGAGAAGAGTTTTGTACTCAATGATAGAGCTTAACAATGGTCCTGACAAGCCGCATCGTAAATGTGCGCGTATTGTCGGTGATACAATGGGTAAATATCACCCACATGGTGACAGCTCTATTTATGGTGCGTTAGTAAATATGGCACAGGAATGGTCAACAAGATATCCGCTTGTAGACGGTCATGGAAATTTTGGTTCGGTAGACGGTGACGGTGCCGCTGCGATGCGTTATACAGAAGCAAGACTTAGCAAGATTTCAATGGCTATGTTAGCGGACATTAACAAAGATACAGTTGATTTTGTACCAAACTTTGATGAGACAGAAAAAGAACCTGCGGTACTTCCGGCACGATACCCGAATCTGTTAGTTAATGGAACTACAGGTATCGCTGTAGGTATGGCGACAAATATACCACCACATAATCTTAAAGAAGTTGTAAATGCAGTAGTTAAAATAATAGATAACAAAGTTGAAGAAGACAAAGACACATACATTGAGGAGATACTTGGAATTATTAAAGGTCCTGATTTCCCAACAGGTGCAACAATTCTTGGAACAAGAGGAATTGAAGAAGCATACAGAACAGGTCGTGGAAAAATTCGTGTCCGTTCGGTAACTGATATAGAGACAATGGATAATGGCAAATCAAGAATTGTAGTTACTGAACTTCCATATATGGTTAACAAGGCAAAGCTCGTAGAGAAGATTGCCGAGTTAGTTAAGACTAAGAAGATTGAAGGAATTACTGACTTAAGAGACGAATCTTCAAGAGAAGGTATGAGAATATGCATTGAACTTAGAAAAGATGTTAATGCAAACATAATTCTCAACAAGCTCTACAAACATACACAGCTTCAGGACAGCTATGGCGTAATAATGCTTGCACTTGTCAATGGAGAGCCAAAAGTAATGAACTTACTTGAGATGCTCAACTATTATCTTGAACATCAGAAAGAAGTTGTAACAAGAAGAACAAAATATGAATTAAATAAAGCTGAAGAAAGAGCCCATATTTTAGAGGGCTTGATGATTGCTTTAGATAACATTGATGAAGTAATAAATATTATCCGTTCTTCAAAAAATGTAAATGAGGCAAAAGAAAGATTAATTCAGAGATTTGAGCTTTCAGATGCACAGGCACAGGCAATTGTAGATATGCGTCTTCGTGCTCTTACAGGTTTAGAGCGTGAAAAATTAGAGGCAGAGTACAATGAACTTATGGCTAAAATAGCAGAATTAAAAGCAATTTTGGCAGATGAAAAGAAACTTCTTCTTGTAATCAAAGAAGAAATTTCAATTACTGCAGATAAATACGGTGATGAGCGCCGTACTGCAATAGGATTTGATGCATCAGAAATATCAATGGAGGACATGATTCCAAAAGAAAATACTATAGTTGCAATGTCTAAACTGGGTTACATAAAGAGAATGACTGTAGATAATTTTAAGAGTCAGAATCGTGGTGGACGCGGAATAAAAGGAATGCAGACTATAGAAAACGACTATATAGAAGAATTATTAATGACATCAACTCATGACTTTATGATGTTCTTTACTAATTACGGAAGAATATATGGCCTGAAAGCATACGAAATACCGGAAGCTGGAAGAAATGCAAGAGGTGTTGCGATAGTAAATCTTTTGTCGCTTATGCCTGGAGAGAAAATTTCTGCTTTGATTCCTGTTGAAAAATATGATGAATCACAATATCTGTTCATGGCAACAAAGAGCGGTATTGTTAAGAAGACATCTATTAAAGAATACAGAAATATAAGAAAAACAGGTCTTATAGCAATTAATCTTAAAGATGATGATGAGCTTATAGAAGTTAAACTCACAAATAATGAAAGAGATGTATTTCTTGTTACAAAACAGGGTCAGTGTATAAGATTTAATGAAAAAGATGTAAGAACTACCGGCAGAAGTACAATGGGAGTACGAGGCATCAACCTGTCAATGGGTGATGAAGTTGTAGCAATGCAGCTTGACTGTCAGGGAGAATATCTCATGATAGTTTCAGAAAACGGACTTGGAAAAAGAACACGGATTGACGAGTTCAAATGTCAGAATCGTGGCGGAAAAGGTGTGCTCTGCTATAAGATTACCGAAAAAACAGGTAATGTTGTAGGTGTTAAATCAGTAAACGAAGAGAATGAACTTATGATGATAACAACAGAAGGTGTAATCATAAGATTTGCTGTTTCATCAGTTTCAAATCTCGGAAGAGTAACATCAGGTGTTAAACTTATAAATATGGACGAAGATATAAGTGTTGCAAGTATTGCTAAAGTTAAAGAATCAGCTTTAGACAATGAGTCTGATATATCACAGGAAAATTCACAGCAAATATCAGAAGAAAATTCTGAGTCAGATATCGTAGATATTAAAGATGATAGTTCTGAATCAGATATATCAGATAATAATTAAAAATAATAAAGATGCTTACAAATTGCTAAGTTGCATACAACCACCGCAATTTTGCATCAAAAATATAATACCCTGCAGTTTTTCTGTGGGGTATTAGTGTATCAGAAAAGAAAGGAAAAAATATGGCATCAGTTAATATAAAGGAAGAAGCAGAAAAAATAAAATCAAATATAGAAAAAGTATTAGTAGGAAAAAGTGAACTAATAAATCTCGTTTTAACTGCACTTTTCAGCGGAGGTCATGTTTTATTAGATGATGTTCCGGGAACAGGAAAAACAGTATTGGCAAAATCACTTGCAAAATCAATAAATATAGATTTTAAGAGAATACAGTTTACACCTGATTTACTTCCATCAGATGTAACAGGGTTAAATTATTACAATCAGAAAGTTGGAGAATTTGTATTCAGGAAAGGACCTGTTTTTACAAATATAGTTCTTGCAGATGAAATAAATCGTGCTACACCAAGAACACAGTCAAGTCTTTTGGAATGTATGGAAGAAAAACAGGTGACAATAGATGGAAACAAATATGAGATGTCAAATCCGTTTTTTGTAATAGCAACACAGAATCCGGTAGAAACGATAGGAACATTTCCATTGCCACAGGCTCAGCTTGACAGATTTGTAATGAAATTAAAAGTAGGTTTTCCCGATATTAATGCAGAAACTGATATATTAGAAAGATACATAAAAAATAATCCTTTAGAAGAGCTTCAAAGTGTAATTGATGGAGAAAAACTTATTCAGATAATGGAAGAAGTAAAAAATATTTATGTACACCCACAGCTTATGCAGTATTTAGTTAAAATAGTTAATTCAACAAGAGAATGTCAGGACATAATTGCCGGAGTAAGCACAAGAGGAACAATAAAATTTATGAGGGCAGCCCAGAGTTATGCTGCAATTTCAGGAAGAACATATGTAACTCCGGAAGATATTAAATATCTTGCTGTTCCTGTATTATCACACAGAATAATAATAAATTCAGGTTATGACAGTAATAAAAAAGCTGAGGATTACATACAGGATTTAGTAAACACTGTTGAAGTACCGGTAGAAGATTTTAAATCATAATTATGATTAAGTTATCATTTACCCCCGGGTTGTAGTGTGTATTGTAAGTTTTGTATGTGGATAAATGAAGAATTTAGCAGATAAATGTGGATAATAATATGAAAGTTGGTGAATTATGTGGAAATAATTTCGATATTTGGAGGAATTATTATAATTTATATAGTTCAATCCATACTGTATAATAAATTATGGGATAAAAATTTAAATGTTTCAGTGCAGTTTACTCAAAATCATATTGTCGAAGATGAAGAAGTAACTGTAGAAGAATGTATAGAAAACAGAAAATGGCTTCCGCTTCCAATGATTACAGTTAAATATACGCTTAACAATTGTTTTAAGGAAAAAGGCAGAACTGAAAAAAATAAAAAAATGTCAGACAATTACAACCGAAATGAAATATTTTCAATCCTCATGTTTCAGAGAATAAAAAGAAAGATAGATTTCATATGCACAAAACGCGGTATATATAATATCGACAAACTTAATATTGCCGCAGGAAATCTGTTTTTAAATGAAAAATATATTTATGATTTAGAAAGTAATTCAAAAATCATAGTATACCCTAAATCGGTTGACATAAAAAGATTCATGAACATATATCAGAATGTATATGGAAATATAATAACCAAAAATTTCATGATGGACGACCCGTTTACATACAGGGGAGTAAGAGAATATCAGATTTATGACACAATGAAAATGATAAATTGGAGTGCAACTGCCAAAACTGCCGAATTAAAGGTAAATGTGATGGAAAATACTTCTGAGAGGGAAGTAATAATATTTTTGAATATGCAAAGAGATACGATACTTCTTAATTCTGATGTAACGGAAGAAAGTATAAGATTGACAAAAACATTTGCGCAGGAACTGTATAAACAGGGCATAAAAAGTATTATTTATACAAACGGATATAGTATGGATAAAGATGAAATGCTTGTTTTAGAGGAATTTGACAGCACTAAAAACTATATGGACATAGTAAATTGTTCGCTTGCCGCCTTAAAGGTAAAAGAAGGCGGAAATGTTCACAAAGAGTACGAAGAAGAAAGTTTTACGGAAATATACAGTGAAAAAATCAGGAAAATTCCGACAAATAAATACATGGTATTTATATCAAATTACCAGCGTGAAGATTTTCAAAATATGTTATCAGATTTAAAAAAATCAGGACGCGATTTTTCCTGGATAATACCTGTTTCAAACAGAAAAGACATACATATTAACAATTATTTAAATAAAGATGCGCATATATGGCGTCTAAATTGGGAAGGTGCCGGAAAATCACTATGAATGTACAATTAGAAACAAAAAAAGGTTTTGGAAATATAGTTGATATTTGTAGCAGCATAATGTTTTTGCAGATTGTATACAGTGCATTACTTGCATTTTATTATGTTGGTTATCAGAGTGGAAAAACAGGTTTTCAGCCGCTGCTTTATTTATCTATAGTAATTTTGCAAATAATAGTATTTATATCGGAAAAGTACACAATAGAAATGTGGAAACTGTCACTTGTGGAAATTATAAGTACTTTAATGCTTATTTTTGCAGTACCAATACAAAGTAAAACAATGTTTGCCGGAGGCTGCATTATAATTTGTATCAGAAGCATATACAAACATCATTTCAGATATTCAGGTTCAGCAAGCTACAGTGAGAGATATGTAAGTTCAAAAAGAGATATAATCAAGCTTGTAATAATGTCTGCATTATTTATAATACATAAAGTAACCGCTGTAAAAAACAATGAAGTTACAATTATTTTACCTCAGATTTGCAGTTATTATATGCTGTTTTCACTGGCTGTATTTATAATATCAATGCTGATGAAAAAATATGCATTTAAATTTTATGAATATTTTCGTCAGGAAGTAAGCGACGAGAAAGATTCAAGGCAGCTAAAACATTCAATGATACTAATATTATCTGCTATAATAATTCTTGTCAGCACTACATTTGTAGTGTTTGGAAATCTGTTTGTGCCGGTAATAAAATTCATTGGTAACATTATTTTAAAAATAGTCTGTTCACTGATGCTTTCGCTGTTTAATATAGATTTAACGGCAGATGTAAGTAATATAAAAAGGCAGGTTGAAGTTGATAGTTCCGGTGGAGATTTTATTTCAAGAGCAAGGCATGACAGCCCTATTTCATCTTTGGTACCAATGATTATTGTAACAATTATAATAATAGCAGTGTTATATATAATCTGGAAAATATATAAGGCGTTTCTTGCAAATTATCATGTTGGCAGTGATGAAGCAGAATTTATCGAAGTAAAAAAAGAAAAAACAGAGTACGAAAATACCAAAATTACAAAAACACCTGTCATATTTGGAAAAAGCAACAGAGATAAAGTAAGAAAATATTACTACAAATCAGTTACGAAAAAACAAAGAAAATATAATATCGAACATCATAACTATAATACTCCGAAAGAAATTAATAAATCAATTCCATATAATCCATCAGAAAAACAAAGCATGGAAAAAATGACAGAAATTTATGAAAAAGCCCGTTATTCAGATGAAAACATAGATGAAAAAGATGTTTTGAGGATGAAAGAACTTAGTGACAATGTTTAATAAATTTTCTCAATACAGTATGTAAAGTAAATAAAATGTGTTATAATGAGCGCAGGTAAAATAAAAAAGAAAGGAAAATAAATATCAAATGACAGAAATTATATCATTTTGATTAGGGATAAGTGATGATTAGGAATATAAATGTTGATGAAATAACTAAAAATATTAAAGAAATGTGTATAGAAGCCAATCATTATCTTTCTTCAGATATGAAAGAAGCGATTGATAAATCTGTAGTAACAGAAAAATCTACACTTGGAAAAAAGATTTTGAATCAATTAGAAGAAAATCTCAAAATAGCAGATGAAGAGACAATACCTATCTGTCAGGATACAGGAATGGCTGTAGTATTTATGAAAATAGGCCAGGATGTTCATTTTGAAGGTGGAAGCCTGGAAGAGGCTATAAATGAGGGTGTCCGTCAGGGCTATGTAGAAGGCTATTTAAGAAAATCAGTAGTAAAAGACCCACTTATACGAGAAAATACAAAAGATAATACACCGGCAATAATACATTATGAGATGACAACAGGTGATAAAGTTCAGATAACAGTGGCACCAAAAGGATTTGGCAGTGAAAATATGAGTCGTGTATTCATGTTAAAACCGGCAGATGGAATAGAAGGCGTAAAAGAAGCTATTTTAACTGCTGTAAAAGATGCAGGTCCAAATGCATGCCCACCTATGGTTGTAGGTGTCGGTATTGGAGGTACATTTGAAAAATGTGCATTAATGGCAAAAAAAGCTCTCACAAGAAACATAAATGAACACTCAGAAATTCCATATGTTCGTGAAATGGAAGAAGAAGTTCTTGAAAAAATAAATAAAACAGGAATTGGTCCGGGAGGACTTGGTGGAACAACAACAGCCCTTGCAGTAAATATAAATACATATCCTACACATATAGCAGGACTTCCGGTTGCAATAAATATATGTTGTCATGTAAACCGTCATGCAGTTCGTGAATTATAAGAACAATAATAAATTAAAAATAAGTTGTCAGTCAGTCTCGAAAAGCTGCAAGAGACAGATTCACAGGTCAGCAGTTAATTTATAGAAAATAAAATATAATTATATTTTACAAATATCGTGGCGGGTCAAAAGTCCTTTCACCAACTCATGAGCATGCGCAAGTGGTTTTAGTCCGTTGAATACTGTCATTATTTAATATAAACATCATTTAACATAAAAGAAAAGAGGAAAATAAATGGATAAATATATACAGGCACCTGTTAATGAAAAAGAAATAGAATCATTACAGAGTGGAGATATGGTTTATATTACAGGAACTATTTATACAGCGCGGGATGCTGCCCATAAAAGAATGTCAGAAGCACTCGCAAAAGGAGAAAGTCTGCCAATATCATTAGAAAATAATATAATATATTATCTTGGTCCATCTCCGGCAAGAGAAGGAAAAGTAATTGGTTCAGCAGGTCCTACCACAAGCAGCCGAATGGATAAATATACACCTAAGTTATTAGACTTGGGTTTAAAGGGAATGATAGGCAAAGGAAAAAGAAGCAAAGAAGTAATAGAATCAATAGTAAAAAATAAATGTGTGTATTTTGCCGCTATAGGTGGTGCAGGTGCATTATTATCAAAATGCATAAAAAAATCAACCGTCATAGCATATGATGATTTAGGAACAGAAGCAATAAGAAAATTAGAAGTTGAGAATCTCCCGGCAGTAGTAGTAATAGACTGTAAAGGAAACAACTTATATGAAACAGCAGTAAAGGAATTTGCAAATTATGAATAGAATAAGTTATATGATATTAAAAAACATTCTTATCTTTCCCTATTTGTATTTTAAATTATTATATCTCGTAAAATCAAAGAAAGCTACATATGAACAAAAATACAATCATTTAAGAAAGATAACAGAATGTGCTAACAGAGCAGGTAAAGTAAAAATAGAATCATACGGAATAGAAAACATACCTAAAGAAGACGGGTACATGTTATATCCAAATCATCAGGGAATGTATGATGTACTTACAATAATAGCAACGCATGAAAGACCATTTGCAGTAGTAATGAAAAAAGAACTGCAGAAAATCCCACTTCTGTGCAGAGTATTTGAGGCTATGGGTGCTATTGCAATAGACAGAGAAGACATAAAACAATCGTTAAAAGTAATAATAGAAGTTTCAAAAGAAGTAAAAAATGGAAGAAATTTCCTTATATTTGCAGAAGGAACCCGCTCAAGAAATGGTAATAAAGTAGGCGAGTTCAAAGGAGGAAGTTTTAAGGCTGCTATAAAAGCAAAAAGTCCAATAGTTCCGGTTGCTCTTGTAGATGCATTCAAACCATTTGATGAGAAAACATTACAGGAAGTAAATGTAAAAGTATGTTATCTTAAACCTATATCATATGAAGAATACAAAGAGATGAGCAGTAATGAAATTGCAAAACTCGTAGAAGAAAGAATACAAAATAAAATTGATGAGTTAACTGGCGAAAAACATTAATCAAAAATCAGTAAATATATTTTAGATATTATTTTTAGATATTATATTAATGAGTAAATTTTAGATATTTCACAATTTTGTCAGTGTAATAAAATATATTATATTTTATTTTTGGAAATGTGTTTTAAACGCAAACATAAATAATAAGAGTTAAAGTGCCTTAAAATGGCGGTTTATCTCTTATTTTTTTGATATGACAAAAAAAATAAAAAAAATCAAAAAAAGGTGTTGACAAAAATCGATAATATATATATAATAATTCTTGCGTTGTGAAAACGCAAATGAAATAAATAATTAGGAGAAATACTCAAGTTGGCTGAAGAGGCGCCCCTGCTAAGGGTGTAGGTCGTTCACGCGGCGCGAGGGTTCAAATCCCTCTTTCTCCGCTTTTTATTTCAAATAAAATCACATAAAAATAAAATTTGAAAATAATTTAAAAAAGTTGTTGACAAATGAAAAAAGATGTGATATTATATCAGAGTTACTGATGAACAGCAACACAACAGAACTTTGACAACTGAACAGTAATGCAACCCTGAAAATTCTAAACAAGCAGAGCAATCTGCAAAA
>CAJJNI010000012.1 GCA_905193085.1 uncultured Lachnospiraceae bacterium
ACTCTTCCTAAATCTTTATCCGGTATACCGATTCCGTTATCTTTGATATGAAGCGTAACTTTTTTAATTCCATTTTCAGTAACAGCTTCTTCTGCAAAAATATTTATCTGCAGGATTCTGTCTTCACAGGCATATTTAAGACTGTTGCTCATTATCTGATTTATAATAAATTCAATCCACTTGCTGTCAGTAACAACGACTATATCAAGATTTTCAACAGCAAGAACTGCGTCCATTTCAAGAATATCATCTTTATTCCTTAATGCTGTCTTTTTAATAACATCAGAAAGCATCACCTGTTTTATATGATAATCTTCATTTGAATTTTCACTTCTGACAAAATATAACACCTGTTCTGTATAATTATCTATTCGATGAACCTGTTTTTCAATTCTCTGTGAAAACTCATCTCTGTTGTTGTGACACATAAGACTTATGCTTGAAATTGGAAGTTTGACCTCATGAACCCACATCTGTATGAAATCCTTGAAATCATTATTTTCATTTTCAAACTTTTTGACCTGTTCTGCCATTGATTTATTTATTTCATATAGTTCTTCTGACAATATTTCCCCCTCATAAAAGGAAGGCTTAACAAGCATTTCTGTGACAAGATATTTTTTATCAAGAACATCAACATTATTTTTCAGCTCATTATAAAAGCCTCTTCTTCTGAAATAATCATATAATACTGCTATTAAAAGATTCATTGCAAGCAAAAAGGACACCATAATTATAAGCTCACTGCTGCATTCAAATATCTTTAAAAGTATTATTACAAGACCACAGATTATTAAATATGCTGCCAATATTACAAGTTTGTCTTTTAAATATTTTGAAAATTTCATAACAGTATGTACCCTTGTTTCTTTCTTGTCTCAATTGCATCAGGATAACCAAATTCTGATAATTTTGAGCGCAGTCTGCTTATGTTTACAGTTAAGGCATTGTCATTTATAAATTCATTATTGTCCCACAAATCGGTCATAAGTTCATCTCTTGTGACAATACACTGCCTGTTATTTAAAAGAAGCTGAAATATTATCATTTCATTTTTCGTCAGTGTAAGTTCCCTGTCACCTTCTGTTATTGTGCCCTTGCTTATATTTACCATTGCATTGTTGTAATGCAAGGCATCAGTTGTTTTCTGTGTTCTTCGCAGTATCGCTGAAATTCTGAGCAATAATATGGTAGGGTTATAAGGCTTTGTTATATAATCATCAGCCCCATAACTCATAGACAAAACTTCATCTATTTCTGTAGTGCGGCTTGTTACCATAATAACAGGAACTGCCGACTCTTTTCGTATTTCCTGCAAGAGCATTTCTCCATTGATTCCCGGAATATTTATATCCATCAAAATCAAATCTGCATCTGAACTTAAAATCTTATTTTTAGTATCTGAAAAATCTTTAACATAATCTGCCTCATATCCTGCATTTTTAAGAATTTCGCATAATTCTACGCATATAGATTTTTCATCCTCTACTACAAGAATTTTTTCCATTTATACTCAAATCCCCTTATATTTTAAGTATCAAAGTTATTCACAATCCGCATTTCTGCCTGTTCATATAAAAATTGTTACACACCTGTCTGATAATCCATGCAGACTCTTGTCTTAGTGTATGGGCGCACTTTTGAATCTGCTACAGCAACATGTTTCGGGTGAGTTGCATAACCTTTTAATGCCTCTTCACTCTCAAATGATGTATCAAGCATAACATCTGCATTTGATGATTCAAGCTTATCAATCACAACTTTTACATCAATAAGTCCAGGAATCTGACCTTTTAAACCTTCTAAGC
Organism: uncultured Lachnospiraceae bacterium; assembly: GCA_905193085.1. Lineage (GTDB taxonomy): Bacteria > Bacillota > Clostridia > Lachnospirales > Lachnospiraceae > CAJJNI01. The sequence goes on from CAJJNI010000012.1 coordinate 1,809, forward strand.
CCTCTTTAATTCCGGCGCTTACTTCCTTTTTCTCGCTTTCACTTAATTCATCTTTTAACTGCCATAAAATAACATGCTTTACCATTTTTCATTCCTCCGTTTTTATTTTTATATTTATAATTTCTTCCAATGAAATAATTCTTTCATCTTCCAAAATTATCTGCCTGTTTATTTCATCTATTTTCTTTACCTTACCCTCAGCAATTCTGTAATGACCGCCGGATTTCTTAGCATCACTTTCATAATAGGTAAACTGCGCATCAACACTGTTATTCTTTTGTACACTCATTTCTATATATTTAAAAATATTATCAAGTTCACAAAGCCTGTCTTCATCAAGCTCTACCGGCATCTCAACAGTTCTTGCTGTTTCTTTTATAACTTCACCATGGCTTGTCAGTGCGGCAAACGGCGAAAACTGTGCCGCTCTGTCATTTAGTGACATATGTGGTCGTACAGTTGACTGGTGATGCGGCATATTTATTATATCTTCATATGAATTTTCTTTATTCTCCATATTTCAAACCTCTGCATACAAACTAATGTTCGCGTGATTTTCTATTTATATAATGCCAGTATTTCTTTTCTGAATATTTTATTTCTGTTCCTGTTTATTTTCTTTTTTGCCTGAGTATTTTCCTGTTCCTTAATATTTTTTACGCCTTATGGCCTCCGATTTGATTATTGCGGTCTTTTGCAGTGGCGCCTTCCTCAAAATTCATTCCACGAAGCACTGCATTTTTTCCATATTTCTTTTTTATTGAAAGCATCGCTTTCTGAATCTGTTTTTCTTTTTTCAGCTCGTTTTGTTCAATCTCCTTTTCTTTATCTGATATATTATAATCTGTAAAAAGATTCATCTGCTCAAACTGCGGCTTTGCATTGTATTTTTTTTCATCTGTCACACGATTTGCAACAAGATTTATTTTTCTTATAAGCAGATTTTTATTGATAATTCTATCGTACAAACCGGATACAGCTTCCATAATCTTTCTGGTTGATGAAGTATGTTTATCCAAAGTTATTGTTCCATGTGCATGTTTTGGAACTTTTCTTCCATATGAATCAATCGTTATAGCACCCCTGTATTTTCCGGCATATTCAGGATTAGTCAGATTTTCTGTATCATACTGAATTGTCAGTACAAGCTGGTCTGTCAAAAGCTCCTTATCAACCAAATCAAGAGCAAGCATATCTGCCATTTCCATAACTACAATTTTTGCCTTATCGCATTCGTATGGACATGAGAGAACCTGTCCTGAACTCAGACTGTTGTTTTCCGGTCTGTATGCCTTTATCTGCTCAAGCGTACATGGCTCATATCCCCATGCATGGTCTATAAGTAATTCTGCATTTATTCCAAATAAATTGTAAAGTAAATCTTCATTATAATATTCATCATCTTTTCCAATGGAGCATCTTGCAACATCGCCCATTGTATATATTCCATTCTGTTCTAATTTCCTTGCGTATCCTCTGCCAACCCGCCAGAAATCAGTAATCGGTCTGTGATTCCAAAGTTTTCTTCTATATGACATCTCATCAAGCTGTGCTATTCTTACTCCATCTTCATCGGCCTCAATATGCTTTGCCACAATATCCATTGCAATTTTACATAAATAAAGATTTGTCCCGATTCCCGCTGTTGCAGTTATTCCTGTCTCTTTATATACATGTTTAATAAGCTTTTTTGCAAGCTGATGCGGCGTGACATTATACACATTTAAATAATCAGTGGCATCAATAAACACTTCATCTATAGAATAGCTGTAAATATCTTCCGGTGCAATATACTTAAGATATGTTTCATATATTTTCGCACTATAATCAATATAAAGTGCCATTCTTGGCGGTGCTGTAATATAATCAAGCTTTTGCTGCCCTGCAACACGGACTACCTCAAACAATCTTGCTCTTCCAGGTATGCCATAGCTTTTCAATGAAGGTGAAACTGCAAGACAGATAGTCTTATTTGTTCTGGATGCATCTGCAACGACCAGATTTGTCGTTAATGGGTCTAATCCTCTCTCGACACATTCAACAGAAGCGTAAAATGATTTTAAATCTATTGCAATATAACTTCTTTCCTTTGACAAAACAATGTCCTCCCGGTAAACCTTCTGTCTGACTCTCAGCCATTGACATCAGAAGATGCATTATCAACAATTGCACTGATAATCTCAACAACTTCTTCTATTCTATCTAATGGTATGGACGAATAATTTATCACAAATGTATGCTGTACCATTTCCTGATTTTCATAATAGTAAGTTGACAACGGCGCAAGCTTAACGCCTCTTTTCTTTGCAGCCCCGACAAAATCTTCGTCTGAAAGTTTAGTATCTATCTGCATCAGAAAATGCACTCCTGCCTCCTGCCCTGAAATCTGAACATGTTTTTTTAATCTGCTTTTTTCAATCGAATTTAAAATCAAATCTCTTTTCTTATGATAATGATTTCTCATTCTGTTTATATGCTTTTCAAATCCGCCCTCTTCCATAAACCTGGCAAGAGTATACTGTTCAAAATTTGATACTGTACAAGAGTAGAATGACAATTTATCAATATATCTTTTTAGCAACGGTTTTGGAAGAACCATATATCCTATCCGCACTGTTGAGGCAAGTGTTTTTGTAAATGTGTTCATATAAATCACTTTATCAGACACATCTATACTCTGGAGTGTAGGTATAGGCTGTCCACTAAGTCTTAATTCACTGTCATAATCATCTTCAATAATGTATCTCTTATCAGATTTGGCCGCCCAGCCTAAAAGCTCATACCGTCTGCTTATGGGCATAACTATTCCTGTAGGAAAATGGTGTGAAGGTGAAATATGCATTATGTCAACCTTCTTTTTTTCCAGTTCATCAACAATTATTCCGTCTTTATCCATATCTATATAGCTGCATGCCACTTTATAACTGTTATAAATTTTTGAAATTTTACCGTAACCCGGATTTTCTACAGCATATGATTTATCAGTGCCAAGAAGCTTTATAAGCTGTCCATAAAGATACTCTGTTCCGGCACCTATTATTATCTGCTCAGGTACAACATTCATACCACGAAATTCTTTTAAATATTTTGCTATAGATTCCCTGAGTGCAAGAACTCCTCCCCAGGGTGAATTTGTCATAAGCTGTATCCTGCTGTCATTTAAAACCTCTCTTATTACTTTCGCCCAGCTCCCGAACGGAAACAAATCATGCGGCGTCTGGTTGCTCGCAAAATCAGCTATATACTGTTCTTCTTCAATCTCTGCGGGGATTATTTCATTTTCTTTTGTCTGTTCTTTTACTTCTTCCGGCTGCTCAAAAGTTTTATTTAGTTCCATTACAAAATACCCTGATTTTGGCACTGAATAAATATACCCCTCTGCAATAAGCTGCTCATAAGCATTCTCAACAGTAATTACACTTACTCCGAGGTTTTTTGCAAAAGTTCTTTTCGACGGTAATTTCTGCCCTGCAATTAAATTTTCACCTGTTATATCTTCTTTTATACATCTATATAAATATTCATAAAGAGGTGTGTCCCCATTATGTGTTAAATCATATGTAAGCATACAAATTCGTTCCTTTACGGTTACTGTTACTATTTATTTTCCCTATAATAATGGCAATTCCATAAATAATATTATATCAATGATACAAAAAAACCGCAACAAAAAACTCCGAAAACGGATATTCCGCTTTCAGAGTCTTCTGTTACATATAACTATTTATATTATAGAAAGAAAAATATGAAAAACAACTTACATGAGCTTCTTATATAACTCAATAATCTCTTCTACGCTTGTATCTCTTGGATTACCAGGACAACATGCATCAGCATAAGCTGATTCTGCAAGGAATTGTAAATCTTCTTCTTTAACAATTTCTTTCAAATCAGCTGGAATTCCTACATCATGAGACAACTGTTTAACTGCATCTACTGCTGCCTTTCTGTATTCTTCCTGAGTCATGTTCTCTGTTCCTTTAACACCCATTGCTTTAGCAATTTCACGATATTTCTCTCCTGTTGCAGGAGCATTGTATTCCATTATTGTAGGAAGCAAGATGGCATTTGCAACACCATGTGGTGTATCATACAATGCACCAAGTGAATGTGCCATTGAATGAACAATACCAAGACCTACATTAGAGAATCCCATACCTGCCACATACTGTCCAAGAGCCATATCTGCTCTTCCTTCAGGTGTATTCTCAACAGCACCACGAAGTGAACGTGAAATAATTTCAATTGCCTTAAGATGGAACATATCTGATAATTCCCATGCACCTTTTGTTATGTAACCCTCGATGGCATGTGTAAGAGCGTCCATACCTGTTGATGCTGTAAGACCTTTTGGCATGCTGCTCATCATATCAGGGTCTACAATTGCTACTACCGGAATATCATGTGGGTCAACACATACGAATTTTCTCTGCTTTTCAACATCTGTAATAACATAGTTGATTGTTACTTCTGCTGCTGTTCCTGCTGTTGTTGGAACTGCAATAATCGGAACTGCCGGTTTCTTAGTTGCTACTGCACCTTCAAGACTTCTTACATCTGCATGTTCCGGATTGTTAATTATAATACCGACTGCTTTGGCTGTATCCATTGAAGAGCCACCGCCGATTGCAATAATATAATCAGCTTTACTTGCCTTATATGCTTCAACACCTGCTTTAACATTCTCAATTGTAGGATTAGGCTTAATATCTGAAAAGATTTCATAAGCATAACCGGCTTTGTCAAGTACATCGGTTACTTTCTTAGTTACTCCAAATTCAATCAATGAAGGGTCAGAAGCTACAAATGCCTTTGTAAGACCTCTTGCTTTAACCTCTGTTACGATGTCATTGATTGCACCTGCTCCATGATATGATGTTTCATTCAAAATAAAACGATTTCCCATTGTCAGACTCCTCCTTATGTTATATTAAAGTACATTTGATTTTGTATGAGCTAAATTGTACAAATTATACAAATCGTGCAAAATCTATATACAATATATACAATATATACAATATATACAATATATACAATATATACAATTTACTCTCACAACTTATATATATTATCCTACATTTTTGCCAAAAGCGCAATAGAAATATTAAAAAAACATAAAAAATTCACTAATCTACTTTTTTAAATATAACAGAAGCATTATGTCCGCCAAATCCCAGGGAATTAGACATTGCATAGTTAATAGTCATATTTCTTCCTTCATTAGGGATTATGTCTAAATCGCATTCTTCATCAGGTACTTTATAATTGATTGTTGCCGGTGCATAATCATTCTTTACTGCAAGAGATGTTATTATTGCTTCTACACCACCGCTTGCACCAAGCAGATGTCCTGTCATTGATTTTGTTGAGCTGATTGCAACTTTTGATGCGGCATCTTTAAATGCAAGCTTTACAGCTTTAGTCTCGCCTTTATCGTTAAGAGGAGTTGATGTTCCATGTGCGTTTATGTACTGGATTTCTTTCGGAGTAATTCCCGCAGATTTAATTGCAAGCTCCATACATTTTGCTGCTCCGCTTCCGTCTTCAAGCGGTGCTGTAATATGATGTGCATCACAGTTTGCACCGTAACCTGCTATTTCACAATATATTTTTGCACCTCTGGCTTTTGCATGTTCATATTCTTCAAGCACTAATATACCTGCACCTTCACCCATTACAAATCCGTTTCTTTCTTTATCAAAAGGGATTGATGCACGATTAGGGTCTGTATTTGTTGACAATGCCTGCAGTGCTGTAAAACCACCTATACCAAATGTTGTAATTGAAGCTTCTGCACCACCGCACACTATCATGTCAAGATAACCGTCTTTAATGTTTCTGTAAGCATCACCTACAGCATTTGTTCCGGCTGCACATGCTGTAACAACACAGCTGCACATTCCTTTAAGGCCATATGTTATAGCTATTCTTGCTGCTGCCATATTAGAAATAGACATTGGAATAAAATAAGGAGAAACTCTGTCAAATCCTTTTTCCATTCCTCTTGTATGGTCGTTTTCTATTGTTCCAAGACCGCCAATACCGCTTGCAACAATTACACCGATATTATCTGCATCTTCTTTTTCCAGATCAAGTCCGCTGTCCTCGATAGCTTCTTTCGCAGCTACAAGTGCATACTGGCTGAATTTATCCATTTTACGGAGTTCTTTTTTTTCTATACATGATACATCTAAATCCTTTACCTCACCGGCAACAGTGACTTTTCTTCCCTCTGTATCGTAATGTGTTATCGGAGCAATACCGCATTTTCCTGCTTTAACTGACTCCCACATATCTTTAACATTATTTCCTATTGGTGTAACTGCACCAAGACCTGTAACAACAACTCTTCTCATTAAATTTTCCTCCATTTTCTAAAATTCTAAAAGTGCACTGCTCCATGTAAGTCCGCCGCCAAATCCTACGGCAATTATCTTCTTTCCCCCGCTAAGAAGACCTTCTGACATCATCTCTTCTAAAGCTATAGGAATACTTGCAGCCGAAGTATTTCCATATTTATGCAGGTTTACATAAAACTTTTCTTCAGGAGCGTTATATTTTTTTCTGACATGGTCTATAATCCGCTTGTTTGCCTGATGACATACAACATAATCAATATCATCAATTGTAAGATTTTTTTCTTCGAGAATAGCATCTACACCATCTTTTATTGCTGTAACCGCAAATTTAAATACTCCCGGTCCGTCCATCTTAAGATAACTGTCATTATTTCCGGGTCCTTTGCAGTTGAGTACATCAATGTCCCCTCTTGACCATGCTTTCTGACAGTATTCTTTTTCATCTGATAATTCTATGATTGCAGCACCTGCACCATCACCGAATAATACACATGTACTTCTGTCCTTAAAATCTAAAATTCTTGAAAGCTGCTCACTGCCGATTACAAGTGCATATTTCTTATCAAGATTTTCCAGAAGGCCTTTTGCCACTTTAATTCCATACAAAAATCCAGAACATGCGGCCGAAATATCGAATGACATTACATCATCAGGCAGCCCTAATTCTTTCTGCACAATACATGCTGTTGACGGAAACATATAGTCCGGTGTAATTGTTGCAACGATAACAGTACCAATTTCATCTACACCAATTCCTGCTCTCTTAATAGCTTTCTTTGCAGCTTCAAGTGCAAACTGATAGTTAGTTTCACCTTCTGTGCTGATTCTTCTTTCCTTAATTCCGGTACGGCTTGAAATCCATTCATCACTTGTATCTACTATTTTGCTCAAATCATCATTTGTAACTACCTTCTCTGGAAGTGAGCTTCCCATAGATACGATTCGTAATCCTTTCATAATCTGTTCCTTTCGTATTCTACTTTTGTAGCAGTTTTGTATAAAATGCAGAGCCGGACAAATTTTTACAGTCGTAAGCTCTGCCTGTTACATTTTCATAAACAATTATCCAAGTCTGCATTTAAAATCTTCATAACCAAACTGTTTTAGCAGACTGCATTTATTATTTTCATAAACATATATTGACGGAAGTTTCATTCCGTTAAAAGTGTTATTTTTAACCATTGTATAAATAGCCATATCTTCAAATATAAGCAAATCACCGGAGCTTAACTCTTTGTCAAATGAATAATCACCTATGACATCACCTGATAAACAGGTAGGTCCGCCAAGTCTGTAATTGTATTTTAGAACCCCCGGCTCTTTTGCATTCATAAGCGGCGGTGTGTATGGCATTTCGATAACATCCGGCATGTGGCATGCCGCTGATGAGTCAAGAATTGCTATTTTAATTTCATTTTCTACAATATCCAAAACACGGCTTGTCAGATAACCTGCATTTAAAGCTACAGCTTCTCCCGGCTCAATATAAACTGTCAGATTATATTTTTCCTGCATTTTTTTAATGCATTTTTTGAGAATATCAATTTTATAATCTTTCTTAGTTATATGATGTCCTCCGCCAAAATTAATCCATTTAATTTCAGGTCTCATAAGCAAATTTTTGAACTGTTCTTCTACAGCATTTAATGTTGTCTGTAAATCGTCCGCATTCTGCTCACAGAGAGTATGAAAATGTACTCCATCGAGCATCTTTATTACTTCCTCATCAGCCTGAGCCTCCCACTGGGATTTTGTTACACCAAGTCTGCTGCCTTTGGCACACGGGTCATATATTTCATGTCCATGCTGTGTTGAACACATTGGATTTATTCTTATTCCAAGATGTTTGTTTTCAGCTTTAAGCCTTCCTGCATATTTTTTTAACTGAAATACTGAATTAAACACAAAATGATCGCTGTATTTTATCAGGCTTTCTATTTCATCATCCTGGTATGCTGCACTGAATACATGGCTTTCTTTATTCATTTCTTCTTTTCCAAGCCTTGCTTCATAAAGACCTGATGCCGCAGTTCCATAAAGATACTGTCCAATCCATTTATAGAGCGGATAACATGAAAATGCTTTTTGTGCAAGAAGAACACGGCAGCCGGTATCTTCCTGTAATGATTTTAATATTTTAAGATTTTTTTCCAGTGCTTCTTTGTCTATAATATATGCAGGCGATTCTATTTTTGTAAAAACATCTTTCATAGTTTCTCCAATCATTAGTCAACCAAATCAGGATTGAAGCTTTCCTGCCACGGAAGTCCGAATTTATTAAGTGCGTCCATAAATGGGTCCGGGTCAAACTCTTCGATATTATGAACTCCCGGTGTTGTCCATTTTCCTGTCAATACCATCATTGCACCAATCATAGCCGGTACACCTGTTGTGTATGCAACAGCCTGTGAACCAACTTCTTTATAACACTCCTGATGGTCACATACATTGTAAAGATAATAAGTCTTGTCTTTTCCGTCTTTCTTTCCTCTGAAAATACAACCGATATTTGTCTTACCTTTTGTTCTCGGTCCCAATGAAGCAGGGTCAGGTAAAACTGCCTTTAAAAACTGAAGAGGTATAATCTCTTTTCCTTCAAACATTATCGGCTCTATTGATGTCATTCCAACATCCTGAAGACAGTAAAGATGATTTAAATAGCTCTGTCCAAATGTCATAAAGAAACGGATTCTTTTTATTCCAGGCATATTAAGAGCAAGACTTTCAATCTCTTCATGATGGAGAAGATACATGTCTTTTTCTCCAACTTCCGGGAAATTATATACTTTCTTAATTTCCATAGGTTCTGTCTCAACCCATTTTCCATCTTCCCAGTAGCTTCCTTTTGCTGAAACCTCACGGATATTGATTTCCGGATTAAAATTAGTTGCAAAAGGATAACCGTGGTCTCCTGCATTGCAGTCAAGAATATCAATATAATTAATTTCGTCAAATTCATGTTTTAATGCGTAGGCACTGAATACCCCTGTTACTCCCGGGTCAAAACCACTTCCAAGAACTGCTGTGATTCCGGCTTTTTCAAATCTTTCACGATAAGCCCACTGCCAGCTGTATTCAAAATGAGCTGTGTCTTCCGGCTCATAATTTGCTGTATCAACATAGCTTACTCCTGCGGCAAGGCATGCGTCCATAATATGCAAATCCTGATATGGAAGAGCAAGGTTAAGAACAACACCCGGCTTATATTCTTTGATAAGTGCTGTAAGCGCTTCAACATCATCTGCATCTATCTGTGCAGTTGTTATTACTGTCTTAGTTGTACCCTGAAGCTTCTCTTTAAGCGCATCACATTTTGATTTTGTACGGCTTGCGATACAAATTTCTTCAAATACTTCACTATTCTGACAACATTTGTGAATGGCAACGCTTGCGACACCGCCACAACCAATAATTAAAGCTCTACCCATGATTTTTAATCCTCCTATAATATCAAATTTATGTTTTCTGCTTTATATTCTCTACTTTTGTAGTGCAAGTAAAAATTCCCTTACAACCTTACATGCAAGTGCTGTTGATGCACCTGACACATCAAGATTCGGACTTAATTCAACAACATCGCAGCCTACAACATCTGCCGCTGCACACACTTCTTCAATTGCCCCGATAAGAGACATGAAATCAACACCGCCTGCTTCGGGTGTTCCTGTTCCCGGAAAACATGAAGAATCAAGAACATCTAAATCTATTGTAAAATATACAGGTTTTCCCTGTAATTTTATAAGAACCTCTTCTATTCCATCGAGGTCAAATTTGTGCATAAATGTATGTCCTTCTTTAGCCCAGACAAATTCGCTCCTGTCACCGCTTCTTATTCCAAATTGGAAAATTCTTCCGTCACCGAGTAAATCGTGACATCTTCTTAAAACACATGCATGACTTAATTTTTCTCCAAGATAATCATCTCTTAAATCAGCATGCGCATCAAAATGAATAATATTTAAATCAGGATATTTCTTTAGTAATGAGCGGACACTTCCAAGAGTTACAAGATGCTCCCCTCCTATAAGAAATGGAATTTTGCCATCATTAATTATAATATCTGCTCTCTCACTTATTGCATCTAATACTTTAGATGTATTTCCAAAGCAGAGTTCTAAATCACCGCTGTCAAAAATACTGTAATCAGACAAATCTTTATCCTGATATGGACTGTATAACTCTAATCCGTAGCTTTCATGTCTGATTGCAGAAGACGCAAATCTTGTTCCCGGTCTGTAACTTGTTGTAGAATCAAACGGCGCACCGAACAATACAATGCCTGACTCCTCATATGATGCTTCGCAGCCCAAAAAAGTTTCAATATTTTTATTCAACATCTAATAACATTTCCTCCAGATAAGCCGGCAGATAAAATGAACCGACATGCAGCCTTGTTGTATAGTAACGTGTTATTATTCCTAACATATTCCATGCAGCACTGTCAAAATCGTCAATTGGATGATATTTCTTGCTGGCAAATCCAAACAGCCAGTAACCTGCGGCATAAGTAGGAATACTTGCCTGATAAACTCTGCTTACAGGAAATGTACTTACAATGCTCTTGTGTGATTTCTGACATGCTTTTGCATCTTCTGAATAGAACGGACTGCCCTGCTGATTTACCATAATTCCGTCTTCTCTTAACGCTTTGTAACAATTGCCATAAAATTCCTTTGTAAACAGACTTTCTCCGGCACCGAAAGGGTCATTTGAATCAACTATAATTAAATCATACTGATTCTCACATTTTCTCAAAAACTTAAGTACATTCTCATGATAGAGACTTACTCTCTCATCATCAAATCTATATGCATTTTCCGGCAGAAATTTACGACAGACTTCAACTACAAGCGGGTCCATCTCAACTAAATCAATATGCTGAACCCTGTCATATCTTGTAAGTTCTCTTATAACACCACCATCTCCGGCGCCTATTACAAGTATGTCTTTTGCATTTTTGTGAACAGCCATCGGTACATGTGTTATCATCTCCGCATATATAAATTCGTCACGCTCGGTTAACATAATCTGTCCATCTAATGTAAGAATACGCCCAAACTCTTTACTCTCAAAAACATCTATTCTCTGCACATCAGAATGCTGTGAAAATATATGTTTATCAACTCTGATTGACAATTTTACATCAGGAGCATGAAACTCTGAAAACCATAAATCCATTATGCATTTTCCTCCTTTTTTTACTGTAATTATGATACCCGCAGATTGTTTTTATGCTATGCACTCCAACACTTCCGCTCAATATTCTTATTTTGTAGAATTATCACAATTATTTATTCTTTTTATTTTAGTACATTAAGATTTTCTATCGTTGTATCTTCCGGACCTGTAAGTGAACAGCCCTTTTCTTCTGCATATGAAATATAATTTAAAACATCCTGTGAAATTCTCTCTCCAGGTGCAAGTATCGGTATTCCCGGTGGATAACACATTACAAATTCACTGCTTATTCTTCCGAGAGTCTGCTGTCTTTTAAGACTTATTTTATCTGCATAAAAAGCCTCCTGAGGTGATACAACAACATCAGGCTCGATATATTCCTGACTGAGCATACCTGTGCTCGGCTTTCTGAATCTTCGTCTTATTTCTGCCAAAGCACTTACCAGTCTCTCAACTTCCTGTATTCTGTCACCAATTGAAATATATGCAAGTACATTTCCCAAATCACCAAATTCTATCTGAATATCATATTCGTCCCTTAAAATGTCATATACTTCTATTCCTGCAAGTCCGATATCGAGAGTATGAACAGAAAGCTTTGTTGTATCAAAATCATAAATTGCCTGACCGTCTATCAAATCTCTTCCAAACGCATAATAATCACCAATTTCATTTATTTCATTTCTCGCATACTCAGCAAGGAATTTTACCTGTTCAAATACTGCCTTGCCATGAAGTGCAAGATTTCTTCTTGAAATATCAAGACTACCCATCAGAAGATAACTTCCGGAAGTTGTCTGTGTAAGGTTAATAATCTGTCTTACATATCCGGCATGGACATTTGGTCCTGCAAGCAGAAAACTGCTCTGAGTAAGACTTCCACCGCTCTTGTGCATTGAAACTGCAGCCATATCAGCTCCTGCCTCCATAGCAGATACCGGAAGGCCTTCTCCGAAATAAAAATGTGTTCCATGCGCTTCATCTGCAAGCACAAACATATTATGCTCATGAGCAAGCTTTACAATCCCTTTTAAATCACTGCAGATTCCATAGTATGTCGGATTATTGACAAGAACTGCAACAGCATCAGGATTTTTAATAATTGCCTGTTCAACCTGGCTTAACTTCATTCCAAGAGAAATTCCAAGCTTTGGATTCACTTCGGGATTAACATACACCGGAATAGCTCCGCACAATACAAGTGCATTTATTACACTTCTGTGTACATTTCTTGGAAGAATAATCTTATCTCCTCTTTTGCACATAGTTAAAACCATACTCTGTACCGCACTTGTAGTACCGCCAACCATAAGGAATGCATTCGCCGCATGAAATGCTTCTGCCGCAAGCATTTCAGCATCTCTTATAACAGAAATGGGGTGACACAGATTGTCAAGCGGCTTCATACTGTTAACATCTATACTTACGCACTGTTCCCCCAAAAAGTCTTTTAACTCCTGATTTCCCCTGCCTCTTTTATGTCCCGGTACATCAAACGGAACTACTCTCATATTTCTGAAATTTTCAAGAGCCTCGAAAATAGGTGCTTTTTTCTGAGATAACTTAGACATTTCTTATATTTCCTTTCCATCACTTTCCAACCGGATGCACAAGCTCCGAAGGAAGATATTTCATCATCATTAATTCAAGTTTATCTGAGTCAATCGGTTTAGATAAATAATCGTCAAATCCTTCTTCAAGATATTTTTCGCGCATTCCAATCATTGCATTTGCTGTAAGCGCAATTACAACTGCATTTTTACTCTCATTATCTTTCATGGATTTTAATCGTTTTAAAGCTTCTACACCATCTACATCAGGCATCATATGATCCATAAATATCATATGATATGCTTTTTTAGAAGCTTTTTCTACAGCCTGTGCACCGCCCTCTGCAGTCTCAACCTGAACCTGTGTTCTTTTAAGCAGGCCTCTTAAAACAGTAAGATTAACTCTGTTATCATCAACTGCAAGAACTACTGCATCAGGTGCCTTAAATCTCTCTTTTGACCATTTACTGTCACTTCTGTTTTGTTTTTTCTCATTGATAACCTCCGAAACCGGCTCTGATACTACTACCTGTTGAGGAATTGTACACCTGAAATCAGAACCTTTACCAGGCTCACTTTCTACTTCTATAGAGCCTCCCATCATATCAAGAAGTCCTTTTACGATTGACAATCCAAGCCCGGTACCTTCAATCTCGTGAACAGCAGCTTCATCAAGCCTCTGAAACGATTCAAATAATTTATTAATTTTCTCTTGTGATATTCCTCTTCCCGTATCTTTAACAGAAATCTTCATATCAATAATCTGTCTTTTGCTTTCTTCGTCTGTCCTGCCATTGTCTTCGAACCAGACCTTCAATACTACAGAGCCTTCATCTGTGTATTTTATTGCATTTGTCATAATATTATTGATAACCTGCTTTATCCTCATCTCATCACCAAAAAGCTTTTGAGGAAAATTATTATCCATATCAAGCGATATTTTAATATTTTTATTTTTGGCCCTGAATGTTCCTATTCTTACTATATCTTTAAAAAAAGTAACACTTTCATAGCTGTTTTGTGCAAGCTCCATCTTACCCGATTCTATTTTTGAAAAATCAAGAATTTCATTTATTATAGATAATAATGATTTACTTGCTGAACGAATCTGCTTTGCGTAATCAATTATCTCTGGTCTTTGCGACTCACGCAGAATCATTTCATCCATTCCAAGCACTGCATTGATAGGTGTTCTTATTTCATGGCTCATATTGGCAAGAAATGTACTCTTAGCTTCATTTGCACGCTCTGCCTGAATTTTTGCCTGCTCCATCTGATTCATCGTCTGGATTTTCTCTGTCATGTCATTTACAACGACGATAAACCCTATCGTATCACCATATACATCATTTATTCTGTCTATTGCAAGACCACAGGTCGTATTATTAACACGACATTTAGCCTCATACTTAATTCCTGATTTTCTAAGTATATACCAGTCCTTTGGCACTTCAAATAATTCATCCAGCCTGTACTGTGAAGTAATTGTATTTCCAATCTGAAGGAAGCGGTTTCCACTGTTATTTATAATTTTAAGTTTTAAATATTTATCATAAATAAGTATTGGTTCCTGCATCAAATCATATACAAATCTTGACAGATTTGTCATATCTATTGAATTATTTCTCTCATACCAGTAAGCATTATATACTAACAGCACTGAAAATGCCTGTGCTAATGTACTTCCTGGAAAAGATGCAAAACCAAGCATTGGCATTACCGTATCAAAAACCATTCCAAATCCTGTTACCGTAAAACCAAGAACAAGCTTTTTTGTGAAAATTTTCTCATGGGTAGTCATAGAACATCTGTACATATTAACTAATAAATACACCATCTGTATCATTTCAATAACATAGTAGTATGTATAAAGTCCTGACCATATTCCGGGAACAAATGCATAAGCCATACCATACTTTGTCAATGAAAAAGTAACCTGGCTTCTGAGTAAATTAGCAGGCATAACTAATATAAACAGAACCGGTATGATTCGCATAATCATCTTTTTCTTAAAGGTAAAATTATTCCATTCTATAAGGAGCCATATTACCGCTATCATGAAAATATATGTTCCAATAATTCCATAACATCGCCACAACCACGCATAAAATTTATCCGTAAGATTTATCATTATGCCAATTCCAAAACTCCATGCAGAACTTGCAATAAATGCAGCTGCCATAATTTTTCCTACAGTTCTTTTATAATCGGTTCTTAACACATGCACTCCCATGCAGACGGAAATCATTGCAAGGCAGACAAGTAAATATGATAAAATATCAGCCATATGAATCTCCCTTCAATAATAACAGAGTTTACATATCTCCATAAATAACATAACCGTCCATGTTATTTCTCTTTGCTGCAAGCAATGCCATATCGGTATGCCTGAATAATAAATCAAAATTATCCCCATACTCCGGATAGCAGCATATTCCGATTGAACATTTAATATCCAGCTCATCTTCTCTGAGTTTAAAACACAAATCTTCACTAAGTCTTTCCATTCTTGCTTTAAGTTCTTCTATACTAAATTTAAACTTAATAAATACTCCAAACTTTGAACCGCTAAAACGACATATTATATCATCTTCTCTGAATCGGTTTTTTAATTTTGCTGCAACTGCCATAATAACTTCATCACCAACTACATGTCCATGCGTATCGTTAATTGTTATCATGTCATTTACTTCTATCAAAATAAATGTTGAAGGTTTTCCAACATTCTGCTCAATATATTCTACAACCTGTCTTTCAAATTCATCTCTGTTGTAAAGCATTGTCATTCTGTCGCGCTTAGCCATACTTTCAGCAATTCTAAGCTGCTTTAGCTCTTCCTTGCTTCGCTTGTCAAGTACAGCCTTAACTCTTTGTATCATTTCTTCTTTTTCATAAGGCTTTAAAATAAAATCATCAGCGAGTGAGAGTCTCTTATTTTCTCTCATGAGTTCTTCGTCAGATGATGTGACAATAAAACAGATATGCTTCATCTCATCTGATTCTTTCATCTTACGAAGCAGCTCAAAACCGTCCATTACAGGCATATAAATATCTGCTATTACTGCTGTTATCTTCTCAGGATTCTGTTTTATGTAATTCAAAGCTACAAGTCCGTTCTCCGCTTCTACCATCTTATAGTAATCTTTCAGATATCCGACTATTAAAGCCCTGTTCATCTCCAAATCATCGACTACGACAATTTCTTCTTTAGAATCATCATCATTTCTCTTCTGTGAAACAAGATGCTGCAAATATGATTTCATGTCAAAAATAGGCATAATATTTTCAGCTACAAGTCTCTTTTCAAATTCTTCGGCACACATAGGCGTAGCATAAAAATATCCCTGGACAAAATTGCAGTTAAGCTGTTTTAAGTAATCAAGCTGCCGCTTTGTCTCTACCCCTTCTGCTATAACAAGAAGATTCATCCATTTTGCAAGATTTATAATAAACTTAATTACACTGCTGCTGTTTTTGTTCTGCATTTCACTGTGTATAAATTTAATATCAAGTTTGATTATGTCAACCGGAAGTTCCGCAAGTATATTAAGAGATGAATATCCGCTTCCAAAATCGTCCATCTCTATAATAAACCCATATTCTTTTAACCTTTTCAAAACTTCTACAAGCTGTGTTGTATTTTCTGTATATGCAGTTTCTGTAATCTCAAGATGAAGACATGACGGTTCTAAATCATATTTTTTGACAAGAGCGTATATTTCATCAGGAAATGTGTCTGAATATATATCTGCTCTTGAAACATTTACGGAAACAGGTACAATCTTATTGTATTTCTTCTTCCAGTCACATAAATACTGACATACCTTCTCCCAGACATACCAGTCAAGTCTTGTTATAAACCCATTTTTTTCAAATATAGGAATGAAATCTGCCGGAGACATTGCACCAAGCTGCGGGTGCACCCATCTGACCAATGCCTCAGCACCTATCATGCAGTTTGACTCGATATCGTATTTAGGCTGTATTACAACATTAAAATTATGATTATCCAATGAATCCTGCATACCGTCAGTAATTCTTTTTTCCAAAAGTATTCCTTCAAGAAATGAAGATTCAAAATAACAAATTTTCTTTTCGTATTTATCTTTAATTTTATTAACCGCAAGAAGGGCATAATCGCACATTGAGCGGACTTTGCGGTCTTTATTTTCAATTACATACATACCAATCTTGAAATTAACTTTTGCTGTTCCAAATCTGTCACCGACTTCTTTTTCAAAGCTCAACAGTTCATCTTCTGTTATTTCTTCTCTTCTTGTAAAAATAAGAAATATATCCCTGTCACCATATCCGATTATCGCGTCAGTATTTTCAAATCTGTCCCTCAGAATATTAGCCGTGAGCATAAGGAGATGGTCTCCCGCTTCCCAGCCAAATGTATCATTAAGAAGTTTGAATTTCTCAACATCAAGTGCTGCTATAACAAACTCGTCTAAAGGTATATCTTCCATTCTCTCATTAACTCTTCTGTAAAAAGCTTTCTTATTATACAACCCGGTAAGAGAATCTTTCTCCGCATCTTTGAGATTAACTATTGCTTCATTCATTCTAATAAGGTTTTGAAGGCGCTGCATTACAACAGTTGCATTATACGGTCTTGCAACATAATCACTGGCACCTGCAAGCAATGCCTTACTCTCACTGTCAGGATCATCATTCTGTGTAATAACAATAACAGGCAGCTGTGAATATTTTGTATCTGAGCGCACTCTTTTTAAAAACTCATACCCGTCCATTACAGGCATTACTATATCCAGAAAAACAGCTGAAATTCTTGTTCCACGAATATTAAGCACCTGCAGAGCTTCTGCCCCTGTAGATGCTGTAAGCACATCATATTCACTTTCTAAAATTCTGCTTAAAATTTTGCGATTTACTTCATAATCGTCTACAACCAAAATTTGTCTTTTCATGTATTTTCTCCCTTATGAGAATTCAATAGTTATATTTATACTAAGTAATATTTTAGTCTATTTTTACCAAAAACACAATATTAATGTAATATATTTTTCAAAGAAAAAAGCGATGCCACATAATTGCGACATCGCTTCATTTTTATAAATAATTATTTAAAAGCTTCACCAGTAAGCATTTCATATGCTTCTTTGTACTTATCAACTGTCTTATCAACAATTTCCTGTGGAAGCTTGTAATCACTGTCAGGATTAGCCTTTAACCAGTCTCTTACAAACTGCTTATCAAATGATGGCTGACCTTTTCCTGCTTCATATCCTTTGCTTGGCCAGAATCTTGAACTGTCAGGCGTAAGCATTTCATCACCTAATACTACATTTCCGTTCTCATCAAGTCCAAATTCAAACTTTGTATCAGCTATAATAATACCCTTTTCAAGTGCATATTCTGCACATTTTTTATAAAGGGCAATTGTACAATCTTTAATTTTTGAAGCATATTCTTCACCTTTTCCAGGATAAAGTTTTTCTAATATTTCAACACTGTCTTCAAATGATATATGTTCATCATGGTCTCCTAAATCTGCTTTAGTAGTAGGAGTATAGATAGGTTCAGGTAACTGCTCTGATTCTTTAAGTCCTTCCGGGAGCTTAAGTCCGCACACTGTACCGTCTTTTTTGTAACTTTCCCAACCACTTCCTGTTATATAACCACGAACTATACATTCGATTGGAAGCATCTGAAGTTTTTTGCAAAGCATACTGTTTCCATCATACTTTTCATTTTGGAAGTATTCAGGCATATCCTTAACATCAACAGATAACATATGATTTGGAACTATATCTTTTGTAAAATCAAACCAAAACTTTGACATCTGTGTAAGAATAGCACCTTTTTTTGTTACCTGGTTTTTCAAAATAACATCAAAAGCTGAAATTCTGTCAGTAGCAACAATAATCATACTGTCACCATTATCATAAACTTCTCTTACTTTACCTTCTTTAACAGGCTTAAATTCTTTCATTGGTTAAAATCCTCCATTCGCATTGAAATATCTATTTTATAATAGCATAACAGTTAAAAATGTCAAGCATGTACAATATCATCTTTCAAAATACAATACCTGCATTAAACAACATTATCTGTCAGTGTATTCATACAGACGTACTACACAATAGCACCTGCCAGAATGCTCATACAAAAATACTACAAGATATTATCTGTCAGTATATGGGTGCAGGGCATGTACAAGCTTACTTATCAGCGGACGCACAGGCCGCAAAAGCAGCCACATCCTGCTGTAAATAATATAGATTGGATTTTTTATGGAAACATCTTTTCCTGCCCTCTTAATGTGAACCATTTTTCCTATTATCTGTGAGGCATCTAACGGGCCTTCTATCTGTGACTGATTATCGCCAACCATATAAAAGCCTTCTTTTTTGTGCCTGCATACACGATGCAGTACTAAAATACCCTCTTTTTTCCTTCTGTATAAAATGACATCAAAACGCTTTACTTTATCAGGACTGACAGGTTCTATAATGACCTCATCTCTTCCGGGGAATAACAGTGGATACATGCTGAACCCCTGTGGAGAAATCTGCACACTGCTGCCTTCTTTTATAATTTTTTCTATATCTGTCTTCTCATTCATATTGAATTTCCATCATACATAATATATATAACTTAAATGAGCAAATTTAAAATATTGCACAATTTTGTCCGTATCAAAAAAACATATTACATTTTATTTCTCTGGATGTGTTTCATTTACAAACAAAACGAGATTATTTTTGTGCATTTTTCTGTATTTGCTCATCTATCTAATATATTTAATTTAATAATCAGTAAGCCTTCTGTGGCATATTTTCAACACAATGGGTATAATCGTCGTAGGTTATTCCTGACATTGCTCTTGCCGCATCATATGTTATTCCATGGTCATCTGCATAACTGCACCACTGGCATGTGTCAGAACCCGGACCTGCCTTATTTCTTCCATGTGAACACTTTTTCCTGTCACCACTTGCCGCATACACACCTTCTGCATATTCATTAACTATGATTACTTTTGGATTTTTGTACTCTTTCATAATTGCCTCCTTACTCCATCTGAATCAAATGTCTCTGCCGCATACTCTAAAGAAACATTGCCTTCTGCGTATATTTTGTAAAATTCATTTAAAACTCTATTAGCTACCTGTTTAACAGAATTATTATCTGTATTTGGCAATACAACAAGCTGTTGTGTACTACTGTATCTTGTTGTTACATCGGTTGTTCTAAGCACTTTTATTATAGCTTTTTCAAGATAATCCATAACAAGATCTCTTTCTTCTACATTAATCCGGTCAGCATTTCCTGTCATTATTGAAAACATTACGACACAGAACCCTTTTTCATTTCGTTTAGATATATCAGATATGAACTTATACATTTTCTCAAATTCAGGATAATTTACAAGCATTGCTCCTTTTCTTACAGACATATCTTTTAAAACTTCCACTACATTTTCCAAATCAATGTTATTATCCTGTATCTGATTATCTTCTCTATTTCTTCTATATATATAGTAATGAACTGAATTGCTCTGTTTTACATAGTAAAGAGCCTTATCGACGCAATCAAGAAGCTTATCATAATCAGTACCTTCATCTAATGTAAGTGCAATACCAACAGATAACTCTATATCTGACATATC
>CAJJNI010000013.1 GCA_905193085.1 uncultured Lachnospiraceae bacterium
CCCAGCATATCAAAAGTCCTGCTTTTCCAAGTGAAGTGTGGCAGATTCCATATTCATTTCCCGGTGAAAAATAATTTATTTCCGCATCAATAAGATGCTTTTTTGAGTAAACTTTTTTGAAATCTCCGTTTGTATTAAAGAAGTAGAGTGAATTAAAAATTATATCATTTTCAAAATATGGAGCACCGATAAATGCTTCAAGTTTAATTTCTTTGCATACATCAGAAATTTTTACAAAACATTTATCAAAATCATTCTGGGAAAAATTTATTTTTAATTTGTCCAGATTATCATAGCCGTATATGCACATTTCAGGGAATACAGCTAATGCTGTATCCGGCTCTTTTTCCTTAATGCTTTTTAAAAGCCGGATTACAGTATTTGTATTATCTATAATATTGTCAGAACAATCCATCTGGACTGTTGCCAAATATGCTGACATATAATCACCTTATTCTTCAGTAGCTGTGTTAGCGGAGTATAATAAATCATTGATAGATTTTCTTATTTTAATAAATTCAGGAGAATCTTTTAATTCAAGGTCTCTTTTATGAGGAAGGTAAACATTTACTTCCTTGATGATTTTTCCCGGTCTTGCAGACATAACATAAATTTTATTTGCAAGGAAAACTGCTTCATCAATATCATGTGTGATAAATACAACAGTTGGGTGTTCCTTTTCCCATATTTCACGCATAAGAAGCTGCATCATAGATTTTGTATGCGGGTCAAGTGCACCAAAAGGTTCGTCCATAAGAAGAACTTCCGGCTGGTTTGCAAGAGCTCTTGCAATGGCAACTCTCTGTTTCATACCACCTGATAATTCTTTAGGATATGATTTGGCAAATTTCTTAAGACCAATGATGTCAAGATAGCGGTCTGCAATTTCCTGCTGTTTGTCTTTTGGCATCTTCTTTATTTTAAGACCAAATTTAATGTTATTTTCAACTGTCATCCACGGGAAAAGAGTGTAAGTCTGAAATACCATTCCACGGTCAGGTCCGGGACCTGTTACAGTTCTGTCATTTACAATGATTTTTCCTGCTGTCGGGAAATCAAGTCCGGCGAGCATTCTTAAAAGTGTTGATTTACCACAGCCGGAAGGACCGACGATACATACGAAATCGTTATCCTGAATATCAATTGAAGCATCTTCGATAGCGACTGTCTGCTTTTTGCCTGAAACATATACTTTATCAATATGTTCAGCTAAAATTTTACTGCTTGCTACATGGGCTTCCAATGGAGAGCCGGTTGTATCCTGTACTGTATTCTTTTTTGCCATATATATCGCCTCCTATTCTGCCCATGGGAACATTTTCTTAATTGCAAATGCAAATAAACGGTCAGTGATAAGACCAAGTGCACCGATAACTAAAATACCTGAGAAAATACTTTCTGTATGTAAAAATCTCTGTGCTTTTAATATTGAATAACCAAGACCTGAACTTGATGCAACAAGTTCTGCAACTGTAAGGTAAGTCCAGCCCCAGCCAATCATCATACGGAGAGTAAGCATCATTTTTGGTGCCATTGCAGGAATTAAAACTTTTGTGATTGTAGTCCATCTTGTAGTGCCAAGTGTGTAACTTGATGATAAAAGGTCATCTGAAACGCTTCTTGCATCATCAGCAATCATAAGTACCATCTGGAAGAAACAACCTAAAAATACAATTGTGATTTTTGCTCCTTCACCAATTCCACACCATACCATAACAAGTGGTACGAAAGCCGGAACAGGCATGTAACGGATAAACTCACAAATAGGAGCAATTATTGATTCAAATGATTTAAAACTTCCTGCTAAAATACCGAGTGGAACACCGATTACAGTAGAAATAATAAATCCCATTGTTATACGGAAAATACTGTAGCCCATGTTTACCCATAAGGTGCCATCTTTTGCACTTTCAATAATATCTTTTACAACCTTTGCAGGGGAAGGTAAAAATAATTCTTTTACCTGACCGCTTGCACAAAGCAGTGTCCAAAGTAAAAATATTACAACGAAAGTACAGATAGCAGAAGTAACATATCTTTTCTGAGACAGTTCTTTTCGTAATCTGAAATCGCCTCTGTCTTTTATCTTTTTCATATAAATCCTTCTTTCTGTTTTTTAAATTAATAAATCAGACAAGTGCATCTTCACCGGTTTCGCCTGTATGAATACGGATACTTTCTTCAACCGGGAGAACAAAAATTTTGCCATCACCTTCCATACCGTGGCTGTTTACAGAAAGAACGGTGTCAATAACTGATGAAACTGCATCATCAGGAACTACCATTTCAATCATTTTTTTTGCTACAAGAGCATTCCAGTATACTTTATCATCAGCATCATCACTTTCATGGCCTGATGTAAAATGAACTGAATGTTTGCCTCGTCCTAAAACTTCTTTTGTACTCATGGCAAATAAACGGTTCTCACTTAAAGCGGCTTTAGTTTTAAAATAACAGTTAGGTCGTAAAAATATAATTATCTGCTTCATAATGTTTTCCTCCTTGCCATGAATTATAATTCTGCCTTACCTGAGCTTACTGTAATTGCTGTCTCAACAGGAAGAATAAATATTTTTCCATCTCCGAAAGAACCTTCATCACTTGTTTTTGAATACTGGATAATAATATCTGAAACTTTTTTCACATCATCATCTTCAACTACAAGCATAAGCATTTCTTTTGGAATTTCATCATAGTAAACATCATCAACCTTAAGACCTCTCTGTTTACCTCTTCCTAAAATATTGAATCGTGTAACTGCACGATAACCTGCTTCACATAATTTGTTTAATACCTCATCACATTTTTCTGGTCTTACAATAGCTTTAATCATTTTCATAATAATTACCTTCCTTTCTCAATCTGTAGAACATGCCTTTGGCAGTTCCTTGCGTAAAAAAAGACGCCGGGACAATAAATGTCCTGACGCCTTTGTCATGCATGTGTTTGAATTATTTAATTTATGTGCTTATTATAATTATTACAGTAAGTTATTACAATGTTTTAAATGCATATTTTTTTTGTGCAGAAAGCACAAAGTTAAATTTTAGTCTTCTTCGCGGTTATCGCGGTAATGTTTTATTGCAAATGCAAGCTTAAGCTCTAAGCATGCAGACATGTCGTTAATTTCACTGCCAAGAATTTTCTTGATTTTATCGAGACGGTATCTCATTGTATTGCGGTGTATAAATAATGTTTCGGCTGCTGCATTGGCATTGCAGTTGCAGTTAAGATAAGTTTCCAGTGTCTCGCACAGTTCACCTTCTGAGAGATTATCTGTTTTTATAAGATTACCGATATGATTTTCGACAAATTCATCGAGAAATCTTCCATTATTAATCTGTGCAATTAAAGAATATATGCCGAGATTTTCGTAGAAAAAGACTTTTTCATTTTCATCTATGATTTTGAAAATGGAAAGAGCATTTTCAGCTTCTTTAAGACTTTTCTTGAAATCTTCTATATATTCGTAGGCAGTTCCGACTCCGGCTTTTACTGTTACATGATAACTGCTTTCAATGTGTCGTATTATATTTGTAAGTATTGTTATAAATAAATCTCTGCTGAAAAGTTCAGCCGGAATAAGAGCAGCAGCAGTATCATTTTGAAGGAGAACCATTACTTTCTGCAGTCCAAATGAGCGGAATTCATTTTTAACTTCTTTTTTCAGGCCTTCCCTGACCTCTAAGAAAAAGCCTTCAGAATTATCGTTTGTCTTGTTATTTTTACTGTGATAGACTTTTAGTGCAACAACTCTGTATTTGCCTTTAAGATTTACACCAAGATAGTTAGCCTGTTCCAATATTTCTGATGCATTAATCTGTTCGGAAAAGAAAATTGATGACAAAATGCGTTCACGTGAATTGGCATTGATTTCTTCTTCGACAAGAGCTTTACACACAATCTGCGATAAATCTATCAGATGAAGTTTTACTGACAGTTCAAAAAGTGGAAGAGTCTGCTCACTGCAGTAATTGATAAGGGCATTGGAAATCTGACCTTCATTTACAACAATTCCTGCAATTTCTTTTTCATTTAAGACACGTATAAGCTCAATTATCTTATCATTTCCTGTAAGGCTTTCATTTGTAATAATAACAAGCTCTCCACCGTGAATTAACTCGGCTACATTAAAATCATCGGAGAGACATTGGACACAGTCTGCAAAATAAATCCAACGGATAGGTCTTAACATACCGGCTTCACCGGTAATAAGTTTCATACCGCTGCGGATTTGTTTCATTTTCATTAAGTCTTCACAGTTCATATGTATTCCTCGCTCCAGTTTTCAAAGTATTATGTCTCACATGCAGTAGAAAAATATGTAAAAGCTGCATATGATGTCATTTTTATGTCGTATATGACACAGTATATACTATGAAAAAATATTATTCAAGAGATTTTATTCTCTGTTTTTTAATACCTGGGCAGGTGTTATTTTCTTTAAGCGGAGTACAAGAAAATGGCTGATTATCAAATAAAGCATTATTATTCCTGCATATATTGCAACATACAGATACCACGGAAAATGCAAGTTCATACTGCAGCCGATATTTGAAATAAGGAGCGGATATACAGAATCCATTACAATTTTTGACAAAGGTATGCATATAAGTGCACCGATTGCAATTATGTATAAATTTCCTGTCAGATATAATTGTTTAATTTCGCTCATTCGGTATCCGAATATTTTAATCAGCGAAATTCCAAAAGATGAACGGTCTATCATTACTTTTATCATAAGATACATTACAACGCAGAAAATAATTATTGATACTGCGCTTAACATGTATACCATTGGCATCATCATGTTTACAAAAATATTTGACGATTTTTCAATTTCGCTTTTTGATATATATGAGTAAAGTCTTCCAGATGGAATATCAAGTTTTTTGTCGGAAAATACTATATTATAGTAATTTTCACTTTCTCCAAATAAATCACGCATGCTGTCTATATCCATAAAAGCATAAAGTCCCGGAGAGTATTGGGTGATACCGTCAACTGTAAATGCATAATCCCTGTCTGTTTCTTCGTCTGTCATAATTACTTTATCGCCAACTCTTAACTGGAATTTCTGTGCGGCAGCAGAAGAGAGCGTAATTGTATTTTCACCTGATGACAGTGAAACATCAAAATATGGGTTGCTGTTATTGGTGCCTATTATTGTCACATCAAGATTATATCCGAATTTTTCTTTTTTGAGTGCCTTTGCAAAGCATGCAGTACCGCCTTTTGGGGCTTCTTTTTCGGGATATTTATATGTGTACATATATTCGTATTTTGTATCGGCTTTGTTTTCTCTGCTTATATTTTTACACATTACAAAACAGTCAAAGGAAAGCATAAGTATAAGCAGACAAATAAACATTCCAAATATAACAGTTAAGGCTGTACGGATTTCACGAATCATCTGTCTTATTCTGAATTTATTTATAAAATTCATATTGCCGAGGTTGGTTTTGCTGATTTTTCCGGCTTTATTTTCATTTCTTATAAGTGAAAGAACCGGTTTTGACAGTTTTTTTCTTATTACAAGCCAGTTTACTATAATTGCGCATGCGGCAGGCATGATGAGAGCATATATCATAAGATAAGGCGGATATATTATGTCAACCTTTGGAAATGAAAAGTAAACATAGCTGTCACTCATCTGATTTTGTATTCCAATCGGAGAAAAACCAATCAGTGTTCCGATAATACTTGATATGACAGTAACAATGACAGGTAAAGTCAGGTAGTGGAGCAGAAGGTCATGACGGTTTACTCCAAGTGCATACAAAGCACCGATTATGCTGCTTTCACGCTCTATGTTGTGTACCACGAAAACAGATATTACATATGTAAAAAGTATCATTATAATAACTCCGGCAGCAAGACCGCTTAACTTATTTACTACCTGGTCATTTTCTGCAGCGCTTATTCGCGGATTATCTTTTGCAGGTATAAATTGTGTGAGATTTGCAAGGTCTGTATCAAATAATTCATCAATAATACTGTCAGTATTTCCTTTTAATTCTGCTATTCCGTCATAAAGTTCTTTTGCACCGTCTGCGGCTTCATCTACTCCGTCGGTGTAATCATTTATACCATTTTTATAATCTTTTAAGGCAGAAAGCTGAGTTTTTAATGAGCGGAGATTCATTCTTAAAATGGCATTAGCACTGTTTAAGTTAAGAAGGTTATCGAGTTCATTTTCAAAATTTTCTTCTGTAAGTGCTGTAGTTAATCCATATGATGAAAGGGCATCAGATGCCTGTTTTAAATATGAATCAAAAACTTCTCCGGCACCGCCTGTTAAATCTTTATTGTAATCTGAAAGTTTATTAAGACCATCAGACAACTTGTTAGAACCGTCTAACAAATCATTTATGCCATTTACCAAATCGTCCTTTTTACCGGCAGTTTCGTCCCAGTATTCGTGGAAGTAAGAATCTGAAATTTCAGATGTATCTACTTTGAATTTTTTCAGCTCTTCTTTTAATTCACTGTCGGTAATGTTGTCATTAAGTGTGTAGGCATAGGTATATTCTTCTGTTTTCATGCTCAGGTTGTTTTCTTTTAAAGTGTTGTAAGCATTTTCTGTTAAAAATGCCATGCCAAACTGTTTGCTGTCAACGATACTGTCACTTATATTTTTGTATGGGGCGTTGTAATCGGAAACACAGCCTGTTCCTACAACTTTGAATGTGTCAGAGCCAAGAGTTACAGTATCACCGATAGAAATATTGTGTTCTGCACAGTATCTTTTCTCAAGGATAATTTCATTGTCATTTTCAGGATAATTACCGTTTTCTAAAATTATGCGGTTAATAGTTTCCCTGTTTTTAAATGCTCTTACAATGCTCTTATCAGAAAGCTGATAATCAAGATAAAACTGTTCTTCTAATGTGACGCCTTTTTTAGTAAGAATATTTTTCTGTTTGTCAGTGAGTGGAACAAAAACACTGAACTGTCCATCTTCTACATTATATTTTTTTGCTATTTTTTCTCCTCCTGAAATAATTGTCTCTGCGGCACCAATCAGACTTACTACCATATACATTGAAAGTATTATAAGTGAGCCAAGTGCTATGTATCGGAAGAGATTTTCTTTTAAATCACGAAAAACACGCTTTCTTAGTATTTTCTGCATATTTTATAAATCCTCCAATTCTGCTGCCGGAATGCGTACTTCATTTTCGTATTCACGGCTTATCTGTCCGTCTTTAATACGAATTACTTTGTGAACCATATCTTTTATGGAATTGTTATGTGTGACAATGAGCATTGTTGTGTGATATTTTGCATTTATTTTTTCGAGTAAAATAAGTATGTCTTTTGAAGTTTTAGAGTCAAGAGCACCTGTAGGTTCATCACACAGAAGCAGAAGAGGATTTTTAATTAATGCTCTTGCTATTGCGCATCGCTGCTGCTGACCGCCTGAAAGCTGTGACGGGAATTTATTTTGATGTTCTTTTAATCCGAGAGTTTCAATTAAATCGTCGATATCAAGCGGTTTTGAAGTCAGGTACTCGCATACCTGGATATTTTCTCTTACGGTTAGATTTGGCACAAGATTATAAAACTGGAAGATGAAACCAAGATTTTCCCTTCTGTAGTCGGATAAGGAGTCCTGATTTAATCCCGCAATTTCTTTACCATCAACTTTTACGGAACCGGAATCAATAGTGTCGAGTCCGCCAATGCAGTTAAGCAGAGTTGACTTACCTGAACCGCTTGTTCCCTGTATGACACACATTTTTCCTTTCTCAACAGAAGTTGATATTCCTTTTAAAACTTCAACAAAGCCCTCGCCTGAGCCATAGTTTTTCTTTAAATTATTTACTTCAAGATACATTACTTTTCTCCTTCCTTTTGTGATATGTTTTTGTTAGTGTTGTCAAACATTCCATACCAGCCACTCAGCATATAACCAACGACATGTTTCATATAATCCATTGCTTCAGCTTCGGTTTCGATATGTGTAATCATATAAATAAATACATCAATCTGCATATGCGATAACCAGTGGATAAAATATTTATCAACAGGAGCAGTAGCCGCCTTTTTTGAAAAAATATCCGCAATGATGCGATAGTGTTTATCACTTACTTTAATCAGTTCATCTATGGCATGTTCAACTGATGAACCCTGTGATTTAGTCAGAAGAAGTATAAATTCATCTCTGTTTGTATACATTTCATGAATAATTTCGTATGATGCCCTGTAATCATCGGAATTGTCCTGAATCAAAGGTAAATTATCTTCTTCCTGTTTTTCCTGTTCATAATGTGAAATCATAATTTCATATACCCTCTTTAGCGGTTCTTGTATTAAAGAGACAAAGAGGGCGTCTTTATCTTTGAAAAAGAAGTAGAGTGCTCCTGTTGTAACACCTGCATTTTTGCAGATATTTCTAAGTGAAGCCTTCATAAATCCTTTTTCCATAAATTCTTTTTTTGCGCTGTCAGATAATTTCCTGACAGTCTCTTTTTCATCATTCATTTGAAACCTCCTGGTGTAAGTTGCAACTAACATAACACTGTTATGTTAAACCTGCAGTTAAATTTTGTCAAGTGGTTTGAGATAAATATAAGGTTGATTTTGTAAATATGGACGGACATGTTCAGCCGGAACTTAAAGAGGCAATACTGGAGGAGGGTATAATAATTTATGAAAAAGTTTGAGAAAGACCACTAAAAGTCAGAACTGACTGACGATTAGTGGTCTTCTTTAAGTTGGCTTTTAAGATTTATTATTTTTCGTCGATAACGCTTTTAATGAAGCTTGAATCAATCATTTCTCCACAATCTAAATCTTTAGTATCAAGTACACCGAGTTTGTACATGAAATCTTTGATTGTATTCTGTGTATAACCCCAGTATGTATAATCATCAGCTTCTGTGAAAGCTGTAAGAACTTCATCTTCTGTAGGAATGATAAGACCATTCATCTGTTCTGCAAATTCGTCAGCACTTACACCTAACTTTTCACCCATAAATTCATTTGCCTCATCAGGATTTTCTTTCCAGTATTCAACGGCTTCAAAGAATCCTTTAATGACACCTTTTACAGCATCCGGGTTGTCTTTGCAGATAGAAGCAGTAGCGGCAAGTGAGTCTGTAATTAAATCCGGGTTGTCAGCTGATGAGAATAATTCAGTACCGCCGGCTGCCTTTGACTGTGAAAAGTATGGATCCCAGATACATGCTGCGTCACACTGGCCTGCAACAAAGGCATTTCCTGATTCCTGAATTGACATGTCGACGATTGAAATATCATCTTCACTCATTCCGTTTTCATCTAACAGTGTTAAAAGGAACATATGGTCAACACTGTATAACTGTGTTGCAACAGTTTTTCCTTTCAAATCTTTAACTGATTTAATATCACTTTTGGCTACAAGACCTTCACAGCCATTAGACTTATCTGATTCTAATACAATTTTGAAATCAGCACCCTGTGCAAATGGAGCGATTGTTTCAGAAGATGCAAATGTACAAAAATCAATCTGTCCGCCGACTATGGCATTTGTACTTTCAGTAGTAGATGCAAAATCTCTTACTGTGACATCAACACCGTTATCTTTGAAAAAGCCTTTTTCTTCGGCAAGATAATAAAACATATTTGTCGGCCACGATGTTGTACCAAGTGTTACAGATGTAGAATTATCAGAGCTTTTACCTTTACTGCCACAGCCTGAAAATGAAAGTGCTAAAGTTGCTGCAAGTGATATACTAAAAATTCTCTTTGCTAATTTTTTCATATTCTTCATAATGTTGTCCTCCTGTTATATGTAAATGTTCAGATATATTTTTGTAAGTTGTTTATTAATGTTGTTATTTACGATTGCTGTAATTCATAAGATACATTAAATCCTGTGCTATTGTTGCTGCTGCAAGAGCTGTAATTTCGCCGTGGTCATATGCCGGTAAAACTTCTACAAGGTCAGCAGCTACGACATTAAGTCCCTGAAGATTATAAAGAAGCTTTCTTACCTGTGCACTTGATGGACCACCAATAACAGGTGTTCCAGTTCCAGGTGCTGCTGACGGGTCAAGTGCGTCAATATCAAATGTTAAATAAACAGGCATATCACCGATAATGGTTTTTATTTTGGCTGCCAAATCTTCCATATTCATAAATACAGCTTCCTGTGCATAAATGATATTGTATCCGCAGCCTGTCATTTCTGTACGGATAAATACCTGTGCGGAATGTGACGGGTCAATACAGCCCTCAGCCTGTAAATCATAAGCAAAATTGGCATGTGATACATTTCCGTCAGTTGTAGGAGTGCTGTCCTGATGTGAGTCAAAATGAAGAAGTGCAAGCTTTCCAAACTGTTCACTGGCTGCTCTTACCATTCCGTAAGGGATTGTGTGGTCTCCACCGAGGGTAAGAAGCTTTGCTCCGGAAGATAAAATCTTCTTTGCATGCTCGTAAGTTTCATCTAACATAACCTGTGTTGTTTTAGCTCCGACATAATAACCTACATCACCATAGTCAATGATGTTTGCATTTTCGCTTAATTTATAATCCCATGGATATGCGAAGCAGTTAGTGAGCTGACTCATGTTTCTTATAGCTCTTGGACCTAACCTTGCGCCCGGTCTGTTAGTTACACCTGAGTCAAAAGGTACACCCATAATTGCTATATCAACATTGTCAAGTTCTCTTGTTACAGGATAAAGGTTAAAGCTTGGTATTCCTGCATAGTGTAAATGTTTCTGTACATCGTATTCCATAATAATTCCTCCTTATTTCCCAAAAAAATAAAGGCACCTAAATCTATTGATTTAAGCGCCTTTGCTTTAAATGTTTTATTTAATTTCTGAGATTATTATGCATCTTTTAAAAAAGATATTCAATGTATGCTGTGCACAAAAAAAATTGTTTTATTGTGACAGAGTAACAAATGTAAATTATAAGTCATTTTCAATGGCATATGCTCTTACGGGTGAACCGTCTGCCCCGATAATTTTTAATGGTGCAAATGTCACAAATGGGGTATCAGTTGAAAGACTGTCAAGATTGTACAGATTTTCTACTATGATAATGTCTTTTCCAAGAAGCTTATTGTGTGCGGCAACAGAACCTTCTTCATAGAGCACCTCATCAGTTTCTGTTTTGTCAACATTTAACATATCAACGCCAACGGCTTTTATCTTGGCAGAAATCAAACAGTCACAAAGTTCCCCGGATAAGTATGGGTGCAGATAAAATTCGTCTGTTCCCGCTTTATTTGTCCAATTGGTGTGCAGAATGACAATTTCTATATCATTATCATAGATCCTGTCAAGATTAGTACAGTGTTCTGGCATTATTTTAGTCAGTGGAGCCAGGTTAGTTAAGTCTGTCACAAGCGCTCTGCCCATGCACTGTTCTAAGGAAATTTCATTTATTGTTTTTCCCTGTGGCATAAAATGAGAAGGAGCATCCATATGTGTGCCTGTGTGGGAACCGATATTTAAAACTGTTACACGACAACCATCATCATCAAGTGTGAGTGCCGGTCTGATTAGCGGTTTTGGGTCCCCGGGATAAAATGGCATATTGTTTTCTATATTAATAGATAAATCAATTATATGAGACATATTGGTGCTCCTTCTTTTTTTATTTTTCAAGTTCACTGCGTACTTCATCATAGACGGAACTGTCAAATAAATCATCAAGATTAGACGGTTTTTCGTCTATCAGTCCGTTATCTACAAGGAAACCGGAAAGCATATCGGCACAGTATTTTAAAGATACATAAGTGTCGCCATCTTCAAATGCTTCGCCTGTCTGTTCCATTGTTCTGACATCGCAGCCTTTCATGAGTTCTGTAAATTCGTCTGCTGTTATATCTGTATGTTTTGCTACTGCGGCTGCAAATTCATCATAATTATTTTCATAACCGTCTCTTGCATTATACCATGCTTTCATTACAGATTTAATAGCATCCCGCTTATTTTTTAAAGAATCTCCATTTGCAGCAAGAACTGCAGGAATTAGTCCTTCATATTCTTTGTCGCCTGAATTTGATAAAATATTACCGCCTGTTTCTGCCTGTGCCATTGATAAAGATGGCTCCCATATTGCAGCGGCATCAACAGAGCCACCGATAAATGCATTGGCAGCATCTCCTGTTGACATATTTATGATATTAACATCTTTTTCAGGGTCAAGACCTGCATTTTCCAGTGTTTTAAGTAATAACAGATGGTCGCTGCCACCAAGCTCGATTGCAATATTTTTCCCTTTTAAATCTTTGACGGATTTAATATCACTTTTTGCAATTACACCGTCAGCCCCAGCTGAATAATCCTGAACCATGAGTACTTTTATGTCGGCACCGCTTGTAAATCCCGGTATAATATCAGCAAGCCCCGGAACGAATAAGTCTATTTTCCCTGAATTTAATGCGCTCAGTCCGTCAGAATAATTTGAAAAAAGCTGTACATCAACATCAACGCCTTCTTCTTTAAAATATCCTAATTCATTAACTGCAAGCCACCAGTAGCTGCCCGGCCAGTCATTGATGCCAAGAGTGATTTTAGTACTGTCATTTGATGAGCTGCTGTTTGAATCTCCTTTGCTGCCACAGGCACTGAGAGAAAAAATAAGAGTTAATACAAGTAACACAGATAAAATTTTCTTTTTCATAATAATTCTCCTCGCTTTCAATAAATAAAAATGTCAGTTGTGCATACAACACAAAAACGGTATCTGGTTAATTGATAACCAAGACACCGTTGTCTACTTGATGAAAGAGAGTTTAAAGCAATTTGGATAAAAAGTAAATGTATTTTTACAACATAATCAATTGTGCACTGTGCACAAATAACAGTATGAGATAACTTTACTGCAGGCGGAATTCTTTTGGAGAAACGCCATATTTTTTCTTGAATAATCTGCTGAAATAATATGTATTTTCATAGCCGGTAAGCGATGAGATTTCAGTTATTGTAAGGTTGCTGTCTTTTAAAAGACTCGCAGCTTTTTTTAACCGGATAGATATGAGATAATTTATCGGCGAATCACCCATCTCTTCTTTGAAAAGTTTGGAAATATAGATTGGGCTTAAATACATGTTAGAAGCTATTGCTTCAAGTGAAATTTTTTCGGCATAATGTTCTTCCATGTAAAAGCATATATTTTCAACAATTTGTTTTTTTCCTTTAACTGACAGAGTTTCTTCATTTACATCAGATAAATACAAAGAATTTCCGGTAATATCCGGTTTGAAAAAATGGCGGATTATCACAAGCAGCAGCTGTATAAGGCAGCTGTGCATGTAAAAATATTTGCCGGGAAGATTGTTTGCTTTCTCTTCAAGAATTTCATTTACAATATCACAGATGCGCTTAGTCAAGTCGTCCCCGCCTGTAAAAACAGGCTTAACATCTGCAAATTTAAATGTGTTTTCGGGCATATTAAGTCCGCTAAGATGAATATCAGTAAAACCAATCGCAAATAAAACCGGTGGATTTGTCTTATCAGTTACAATTGTAGTATGTGTATCCTTCGGGTTAATGAAAAGCAAATCGCCTTTTTTAACAGGAAATATCTGTCCGTTTATTTCATAATTGCATTCACCGTCCAGAAGAAAAGTAAGTTCAATATAATCATGTGAATGGGAAATGCCTGTCGCGATGCAGGTCTTTTTACTCACAAATAAAAGAGTCGGGTTTAAGTTTTTACAAATAAAATCAATGCTTTCCAAAAATAATCACTTCCTTGCCAAAACTTACAGTTCAAAATAAGGTCATGCCTTAATGATAACAAAGATGGGAGGTAAAAGATAGAGTAAATTGGAAAATATAATAGTAAGTTTTCTGTATAAATATATAAAACAAAGTTAAGATTCAAAAAAATACATGTCTGGTAAAGATAATTCAATATAAATTATAAGATAATTCATTGAGAAATCATCAAAATGTGGTAAAATATCTGTATATGTTACAGGCAGAATTTTATTTTGCCGGATTAAGTCAAAGTTATAGCCGGTTGGCGAGGAGGAACTTAATGAAAATTGTAAGAATGAAGACGGAATATCAGACTAATCCTATTGGAATTGGTGAGAAAGCTCCGGTATTTGGCTGGAATGTTGAGACGGATAAGAATAACTGGTATCAGGACAGTTACCGTATTCTTGTGTCTGATAACATGGAAGAATTACAGAAGAATAACGCAAATATGTGGGACAGTATGGAAGTGGCGGACAAAACTATGGTAAATATAGTTTATAAAGGACTTCCGCTTGAGTCAGCAAAGATATATTACTGGAAGGTTATAGTGACTGCTGATAAAGAAACTGCAGAGAGTGATATTGCAAAATTTGAGACAGCTTTCTTTGATATTGGGCGTTTTGCGGGAAAATGGATTGGTGAGGTAAATAATGAGGAACATCATATTTACCGTAAGACATTTACACTTGATAAGAAAATTTCAAAAGCAAGAGCCTATATTTGCGGACTTGGACAGTATGAACTTATGATAAATGGAATTAAAGTTTCTGATTATGTTCTTACGCCGGGGTGGACTGATTATAATAAGACATGTCTTTATAATGTTTATGATATAACTGACATGCTAAATGAAAAAGATAATGCACTCGGAGTGCTTTTAGCAGATGGAATGTATAATATACCGGGTCATAAAGGAAGATATGCTTATTTTCCGAGAACTTACGGACTTGCAAAATTCCTTTTGCAGTTAGAGATAACTTACGAAGACGGTGAAGTGTTAAAAGTTGTTTCTGATGAGAATTTTAAGAAAAAAACCGGACCTTTAAGATATTGCTGCATTTATGGTGGTGAAGAATATGATGCATCAATGTACCCGAAAGATTTCTCAACAGCCGGCTATATTGAAAATGAAGAATGGGAGCCGGCAGATGTTGTAGATGCTCCGAAAGGAAAGCTCTCCGTTCAGAGAAACCTGCCTCTTAAAGTAATGCAGATAATGCAGCCTGTGTCTGTTAAAGAAGTTAAGCCGGGATTTTATATGTATGATTTAGGAAAGAATTTTTCAGGCTGGGTAAGAATTAAAGTTAAGGCAAAATCATGTGCGGCAGGAAACCGAATCAAAATGAAACCTGGTGAAATCTTAAAAGATGACGGTACACCTAATCAGAAAGTGACCGGCAAGAATTATAGCTGGGATTATTATATGAATGATGAGACGGAACAGGAATATGCTCCTAAATTTACTTATACCGGCTTCAGGTATCTGCAGGTAGAAGGTGCCATTCCGGCAGAGCTTGCAAATCCTGATGAAGAAGGACCTGTAATTGAAAGCCTTACAGGGGAATTTATTTATCCTGAAATGGAACTTATGGGCGAATTTAAATGTTCGAATGATTTGTATAATAAGATTCATGGAATTATAACACAGGCAATGTTAAGTAATATGAAGAGTGTTCTTACAGACTGTCCTCATCGTGAGAAGCTGGGCTGGCTTGAGCAGAGCCACTTAATCGGTCCTGCAATAATGTACAATTATGATGTGCACAATCTTTATGAGAAAATAGAGGGCGATATGGCAGATGCACAGCATGAAGACGGACTTGTTCCTGATATTTGTCCTGAGTATATAACAGAATTTGTTAAATGGCATTACGGTTATCTTGATTCTCCTGAATGGGGAAGTGCATGTGTCATAAATCCATGGTATATGTATAAAAAATATGGTGATATTGCCATTTTTGAAAGAAATTATGATACAATGAAAAAGTATGTGGACTATCTTACTTCAAAGACACATCATAATGTCCTTCATCATGGACTTGGTGACTGGCTTGATATAGGTCCTATGGTTCCTTATTCACAGAATACTCCGGTGCCGGTTATAGCAACAACAATTTACTATTATGATTTATCAATAATGGTACGGGTAGCAAAGCTTCTTGGAAAAGAAGATGACGAGAAGAAATATAAAGATTTAATGGAAAAAGTATTTGAAGAATATAATCTGCAGTTCCTTGATGACCAGACAAACCGATATGCAAACGGAAGTCAGGCAGCACAGGCATTAAGTCTCATGGTTGGACTTGTTCCTAAAGAGTGTGAAGAAAAAGTCCTTGAAATGCTTGTCAAAGATATAACAGTGCGCGGATATGTAACGACAGCAGGTGATGTCGGACACCCATTTGTAACTGCGGCACTTACAACCTATGACAAATCGGAAATCATGAATGAGATGATGAAAGTTACAGATAAGCCGGGATATGGTTATCAGGTAAAATGCGGTGCGACAACACTTACAGAAGAATGGGACGGACCAGACCCTGAAAGACAGCATGCATCACAGAATCATTTCATGCTCGGAAGTGGTGAAGAATGGTTTTACAGCGGACTTGGCGGAATACAGTGTGTCAGAAGCGACTTACCGTTTGATGAATTTATAATTGCACCTTATATTGCTTCAAATGTAGATGAAGTAAATGTATGGCATATGCACCCATATGGAAAGATTGCGGTTGACTGGGTGCGAAATGATGATAAGTCAGCTAAAATCAATATTGAAATTCCGGCAGGAACAAAAGCATGGTTCGTAAATCCATATACAAAAGAAAAGAAAGAAATTGGCAGTGGAAAATACACATTTGAGTGCAGTGCTGATAAATAGCAGGAAGTGCGCAGCAATAACCACGAAAAACAAAAATACAATAAATAAGCACAACAGAAAAATAAATACGAGGAGAAAATAAAATGAAAGAATTGACAAATTTGATGGAGTACAGAGAAGATGTAAAAGTAGTTGATGCTACACTCAGAGATGGCGGCCTTGTAAATGATTTTTACTTTACAGATGAATTTGTAAAAGATTTATACAAGGCAAACATCAAAGCCGGTGTTGACTATATGGAATTTGGTTACAAGGCAGATAAAGAAATGTTTGATGTAGACAAATTCGGAAAGTGGAAATTCTGTAATGATGACGATATAAGGGCTGTTGTAGGCGACAATGATTCAGATTTAAAGATTGCTGTTATGGCAGATGTCGGAAGATGTAACTATAAGAAAGATATTGCGCCAAAGAGCGAAAGTCCGGTTGACCTTATCCGTGTTGCAACATACTTAAACACAATTCCGGCTGCCATCGATATGATAGAAGATGCAGTAAATAAAGGATATGAAGCAACATGTAATATCATGGCAATTTCAACAGGCCAGGAAAGTGATATCAAAGTTGCACTCGATATGCTTGGAAAATCACCTGCAAAAGTATTTTACATCGTAGACAGTTACGGTGCAATTTATCCTGAAGAAATGGCAAGAGTCGTAGATTTATATGCAGAATTTGCAACAAAATATAACAAAAAAATAGGTATCCATGCACACAACAATCAGCAGTTAGCATTCGCTAACACAATTGAAGCTGTAGGTGATGGTGTTGACTGGCTTGATGCAACATACTCAGGCATGGGAAGAGGAGCTGGAAACTGTGCAATGGAACTTCTGTTAGGTTTCTTATGCAATCCTAAATACAATGTTTATCCGGTAATCCAGTTTATCGACAAACACATGAACAAACTCAAAGAAGAAGGAGTTGTATGGGGTTACGATTTACAGTATCTTATGACAGGACTTTTAAATCAGCACCCTAGAACTGCTATTGCATTCACAAAAGAGAAAAGAAAAGACTACGCAGAATTTTATAAAGAAATCGTAGGACAGGACTAATAATTAATTACAACTATAGTTGTAGAAGAAAGGAGAATACCCGGCTGCTTCTAAATTAAGTAACCGGGTTGGACATAAAAATGATAAAAAATGATGACCCGAGAATTCAGAAATATCTCACACCTTACAAATATGGAAAGCCGGTTTTAGAGGCATCAGGTGAAGCCGGAGCTTTTGATGAACAGTCTGTTGATATCCCTTTTGTATTTGAGCATAACGGACAGTTCTACATGCTTTATACAGGCTATGACGGAAAAGGCTATCAGTCAGCACT
Organism: uncultured Lachnospiraceae bacterium; assembly: GCA_905193085.1. GTDB lineage: Bacteria > Bacillota > Clostridia > Lachnospirales > Lachnospiraceae > CAJJNI01. The sequence continues at coordinate 17,929 of CAJJNI010000013.1, forward strand.
TGCTACAAGTGACGATTTGCTTCATTGGAAACATAAGGGCGTTATTATGGCAAGAGGTGATGAAAACAGCGACAGATGGGACAAAGTCGGAGCAGCGGCTACATGGATAATAAAAGACAGTAACAATATTTATGACACACCAGGACTTCGTAAAGTTGACGGTAAATACTGGCTTGTGTATCATTCATATCCATCAGTGGGTTATGAAGCAGGACCGGCAGAGATAGGTCTTGCATGGTGTGAAGATGAAGAACTTATGGAATGGCACAGATTAGATGAGCCGGTATTTTCATGGAAAGACGGTGCTGACTGGGAAAAGGGCGGACTTTACAAAGCCTGCATAATTGAGCATGAAGGTACATGGTATATGTTTTACAATGCCAAAGATACACAGAAACGCTGGATTGAGCAGACAGGTGTTGCTTTTTCAAAAGATTTGATGCACTGGGAAAGATGCGAGAAAAACCCGATATTAAAAATAACACCTGCTCCTTACTGGAACAGCAGATTTTTATCAGATCCATACATATTAAGAGATGGTGATTTATGGCTCAATTTCTTCTTTGGTTATGATGGAAAAGATTTCAAACACGCACAGGAAGGACTTGCACTTTCAGATAACTTAATTGACTGGGAGAAGGTTGAACAGCCTATACTTACAAATGGAGAAGAAGGTGCAGTTGATGCAGGGCATGCGCACAAAGCATCAATTTTCTACCATAAAGAGACAGATACACTTTACCATTTCTACTGTGCTACAAGACCTTCAAAAGAGGGCGACAAATCAGTTATTTATGGCTGTGAGTTCAGGTCAATAGCAGTTGCAGCTAACAAACCGTTCGATAAATAGAGAATGGAGCAGCAGAAGATGGGAAAATATAAATATATTTTATTTGATTTAGATGGTACATTGACAGACTCGGCAAAAGGAATTATAAACGGCGTGCGTTATGCGCTTAAGTATTACAAAATTCCGGAAGGTGATTATCAGGATTTATACCGGTTTATCGGACCACCAATGCAGACTTCATTTGAAACATTTTACGGGTTTGAGCCTGATAAGGCAAAAGAAGCAGTAAGTGTTTATCGTGAATATTACGGTACAAAAGGCCTTTTTGAAAATGAAGTATATGAACATATGGAAGATGTTTTAAAACAATTAAAGAATAATGGCAAAAAATTATTTGTGGCAACATCAAAACCCCAGAGCTATGCAGTTGATATTTTAGAACATTTTAACCTTGCACAATATTTTGACTATATTGGCGGTGCTACAATGGACGGAAAAATCGGAACAAAGGCACAGGTAATAGAGCATACATTAAAAGAAGCGCATATTGATGATTTGTCAGAGGTTGTTATGATTGGAGACAGACATCATGATGCAGAGGGTGCAGCAGAAACAGGAATAGACTGCATTGGCGTGTTATATGGATATGGCAGCGAAGACGAATTAAGAAAAGCCGGGGCAAAATATATAGCACATACAGTTGAGGAAATTCCTGAATTCGTATAAATGACTAATATGATGAGATTATTTTTTTGTGTTTTTCTTTATTTTGTTCATTTACATTTATAGATAATTTATTCGTATATATATAAAAAGTTAAATTTAAAATAAATTATATTCTACAGCGATAAAAAAATTATGGAAAAAGAAAGAGAGGATTTAATTAATGATAAAGAATGCAGACCGCGTTTATTATGGTGGGGATTATAACCCGGACCAGTGGGACGAAGCAACAATTGACGAAGATATGAGACTGTTTAAAGAAGCTAACATTAATCTTGTTGTGCTTCCCGTATTTTCATGGGCAAAGCTTGAGCCACAAGAAGGAGTATATAACTTTGAATGGCTTGATAAACTTATGGATAAATTTGCAGAAAACGATTTAAAGGTTGCACTTGCAACACCTACAACAGCACAGCCTGCATGGCTTTCAAAGAAATATCCGGAAGTGCTGCCTGTTGATAAACAGGGCAGAAAAAGAACTCACGGAATGAGAGTATATTTCTGCGTAAACAGTCCTAAATACAGAGAAAGAGCTGCAGCAATAGCTGAGCAGATGGCAAAAAGATATTCTAATCACCCGGCACTTGTGTTGTGGCATGTGGCAAATGAATATGGAACACACTGTTACTGTCCTACATGTCAGGCAAAGTTCCGTGTGTGGTTAAAAGATAAATATAAGACACTTGAAAATCTTAATGATAAATGGCATACATCTTTCTGGGGAAGAACATTATATGATTTTGATGAGATAATGCTTCCTACAGAATTAAATGACGACCACAGATTCAATCCATCTGTAAATCTTGATTATTTAAGATTTATGACAGATTCAACAATTGAATGTTTTGAAAATGAAGCAAACATAATAAGAAAATATTGTCCGGATAAGACTATACAGACAAATATTTCAGGACACATTGAAAAATTAGACCAGTTCAAATTTGTAAAACATATGGATATTGCAGCATGGGATAACTATCCAAAACCAACAGATGCAAGAAACTTTATTGCATATAAGCATGATTTGATGAGAGGGCTTAAAGACGGAGAATCATTTATGATGCAGGAGCAGTCTCCAAATCAGCAGAACTGGCAGCCTTACAGCAAGTTAAAAAGACCAGGCGAAGTAAGAATGTTAAGTTATCAGGCAATGGCACATGGTTCTGATACATGCCTTTATTTCCAGCTTCGTCAGTCAATAGCAGGACAGGAAATGTTCCACGGAGCAGTTATAACACATGCCGGACATGGAAATACAAGGGTGTTCAGGGAATGTGCGCAGATAGGTAAAGAATTAAAACAGATAGGTGATACATTTGTCGGAGGAAGAATTTCAGCAGATGTAGGTGTTTTATATGACTGGGATAACTGGTGGGCAATGGAATATGCATCAGCTTACTGTATGCCGAACAAGAACTTTAATTACCTTAAAAAAATATCTAAATATCATAAAGCACTGTTTGATAAAAACATACCGCTTGACATTATCAGTGAAAATGTAGATTTTAACCGTTACAAAGTTATTTTTGCACCATACCTGTATATGTTAAAACCACATGTTGCAGAAAGAATAAATGAATTTGTAAAACAGGGTGGCGTGTTAGTTACAACTACCCTCTCAGGACTTGTTGATGAAAATAACCGCGCAGTATTTGGAGAATATCCGGGACCATTAAAAGAGATGCTGGGCATATGGGTAGAAGAGACTGACGCACTTGCACCGGAAGACAAAAATTCACTTGTGATGACAGGTGAACTTAAAGGAATGGCTGATGAATATTCATGCGGTTTCCACTGTGACATAATTCACAGCAGAGGTGCCAAAGTTCTTGCATCATACGGAAGTGATTTCTATGCGGGCACACCTGTAATGACAGAAAATACATATGGAAAAGGAAAAGCATACTATATTGGAACAGAGCCAAACGATGCTTTCCTTGCTGATTTTGTTGCAGAAATTTGTAAAGAAAATAACATTAAGGCACCATTTGAAGTGTCTGATGCGGTAGAAGTTACAAAGCGTGTAAATGACAGAAATGAAACAGTATTTGCATTAAATTATGACAAAGAAAATGAAGGCTTTATTAATTTAGGAGAAAGTAAATATATTGATTTAATTAAAAACGAAGAAGTCACAGGAAAAACTTCAATTGCACCTTATGATGTGAGAGTGCTCAAAAAACTTTAATTTAAGGAGGCACACTATATGATTAAATTATTTCCAAAAGCAGATGCCATGCTTCATGGTGGGGATTACAATCCGGAGCAGTGGCTTGACAGACCTGACATTTTAGAAGAAGACATAAAACTTATGAAAGAAGCTCATGTAAATGTAGTTACACTAGGAGTTTTTTCATGGTCAGTATACGAGCCGGTTGAAGGAGAGTATCATTTTGACTGGTTAGAAGAAATCATGAATAACTTATATGAAAACGGAATTTATACAATACTTGCCACACCATCAGGTGCAAGACCGGCATGGCTTGATTATAAATATCCGACATCAATGCGCACTAACAGCAAGGGAGAGAGAAATCTTCATGGTGAAAGACATAACCAGTGTATGACTTCACTTAATTACAGGGCAAAAGTTAAGCAGATAGATACAAAGCTTGCAGAAAGATTCGGACATCACCCTGGACTTATTGCATGGCATATTTCAAATGAAATGGGAAGTGAATGCTGGTGTGCTTCATGTCGTGTTAAATTCCAGAATTTCTTAAGAAAAAGATATAATAATGATATTGAACAGTTAAATAAAGCATGGTGGACAACATTCTGGAGTCACA
>CAJJNI010000014.1 GCA_905193085.1 uncultured Lachnospiraceae bacterium
TTATCTTTAACAGCCTCGAGTAACTCTTCAAATGACATTTCTTTATTTAAAATTACAACCATTCCATATTTGTTGCGTTTTATCACAACCGGATTTTTCATAAAATTTCTCCTTTACTGCCTTATATTAAAAATATACCAGTGTATCGTTTCTTATCTGAAATTTGCACAAAAACAAAATAAGCAGATTAATCTTCTATAGTTGCAGAATCAGGTGCAGAAGCACTGCCGTTTAACAGAGAATCCCAGCCTTCAAGCTTGAAGTAATATTTAAATACTTCACTCGCAACTTCTGCCGCATTAGCAGATGTATAACCGTTTGCTATCTTTACCGATAATGCTATCTGCGGATTATTATATGGAGCATAACCAACAAATAAAGCATGGTTAGGACGAAGCTTATTTTCCTGTGCAGTACCTGTCTTACCTGCTGTTTCTATTGAAAGTTTCTTTAATGAATCAGTATGTTTGGCAACAAGATTCATTCCTGTGTGAACAGCATTCCATGTCGACTGGCTTAACGATACATTATTTAAAACAGAAGGGGTATAATCTTCTATTACATTTCCTTCTGAATCTGTAACTTTATCTAACAAACTCAAATTGTAAACAGTACCGGAATTGGCAATTGCAGTTACATAACGTGCAAGCTGAACTGATGCATAGTTATGATTACTCTGGCCGATTGCAGCACGCACAGGGTCTTCATTTGCCATACTTGGTTCAGATTCTGTTATCTCAACACCTGATTTCTGATTCAGTCCAAACATAGATGCATATGTCTGTAATTTGTTAATACCCGTTTCAACATTATATGTTCCATTGGATTTACTCAATGAATAACCTACTTCATAGAAGAAATAGTTACATGAATGTTCAAGTGCCTGGCTTACATTTATTGAACCATGTCCTGACTTAGACCAGCATTTTGGTGATGGAGAAATCTCTTTAAACTCAACCTTATCTGTTATTGTTGTATTAGGAGTTATTACTCCTTCTGTTAAGCCCGCCACAGCACTTACCATTTTAAATGTTGAACCTGGTGCCGATTTTTCCTGTGTAGCCCTGTTATATAAAGGTTTTGACAAATCATTAATTAATTTATCATAATAATCTGCATCAACTGAATTGGCAAGCCGGTTATTATCATAACTTGGGTATGTTACCATAGCAAGTATTTCACCTGAATTCGGGTCTGTTACAGTGCATGAACCAGAACATGGATCAAGAGCAATCTGTGCAGGTGTAATCTCCAAAGCTCCAATTTTTGCAATCATAAAATCGTAAGCACTTATATTTCCTGACTGTAATGCATTACATGTACCTTCGTCCGGTGCAAGTATTCCCTGCGAATAAAGTAAAAGGCAAATCTGCTTTCCACTTATACTGTTATCAGCAATCATGTACTTAAACATACTCTTGTTGAGGTTATAATCATCCGCAATCAAAGTCTCAATATTTGATAAAATAGCCTCATATGTCTCATCAGAATTTGTATATTCGCCCTCTGCACTGACTTTTGTTACATCAATCCAGTTGTTGGCTATTGCTGCTTTAATATACTGGTTCAGGCTTATTACCTCGTTTTTCCAGTTCTTGTAATCTTCACTTGATTTATCTATATTACCACTTACAATAATCTCTTTTTCTGTAAGTATTGCTGCAACCCGGCTCATATAAGTCTGCATTTCTTTTGACAAATCCTTATATGCTGCTGTCGGATTTCTAAGTTCTGCCATAACAGCCGCTGCAACCCTTTGTTTCTTTGCCTGATAAACCGAATTAACAGTCTGTTCCACATTGGTTGCATCTGCTCTGTCAAGCTTATTAATATCTATTACATTGTTGTTAAACAAAGAAAAATACACATCATCTATAGGAATAATAATATCGTCTGCTTTACTTGTAGCTGATACTGTATATTCTTTTACATTTCTTATTTTAGAAACAAGAATACCTGCAAGCTTCTGTTCCAAAAGCTGATAAACTGATTTCTGTAAATCCAGATCAATAGTTAAATAAACATCATTTCCAACTGAAGGAGCTTTAACATCGGCTTCTTCAAGAATTTTACCGACATTATTTACATACAGGGTTCTCGAACCTTTCTTACCCTGTAGTTCACTCTCCATATACTGCTCTATACCTGCCTTACCAACTATATCATTAGAATCATAACTGTCATCTTTTTTTTGAAATTCTTCAAGTTCATCTGTCGATATTTTTCCTGTATATCCAACAATAGGTGCAATATAATAACTGTCATTATATCTTCTCATTGTAACTTCTTCAACTGCAACACCCTGAATCTCATCTGAATTCTCCATAACTATTGCCACAGTTTCCTGACTTACATCTTCTGCTACAGTTGTAGTGATATATTTCTGGTAATTATTACCGGACATATCCATACGTATACGAAGAATCTTCAACATATAATCTTCCGGAATATCCATACCTGCCAAACCATATTTTTTTTCACCGCAAAGATACTCAAAAACTTCTCTTGCAGAAGAATTAAGCATTTCCTCTGTAAGTTTTTTTACGGATTTACCATATACATTTGCAAGAAAGAGCTTCCTGCTGTTTCCATCAACTGTAAAATATATTTCTCCATTTGCATCTGTTGCAAGTTCAAAATCATTTACAAGAGAATCTCCCTTACTTTCAATCAGCTGAATAAGCTTATATATCTGAGGATTTACAGCCTCATTTTTCTCTTTAACACTGTTGTAAGAACCTGTATCAGCAATTGTAATACTGTACGCCAGTTCATTGTAAGCGATAAGTTTACCGTTTCTATCGTAAATTTTACCTCTTGTTCCCGTTAATATCTGTTCTTTTTTTGTCTGAAGTTCAAAATCATTAAGATATTCTTCACCCCGGACAATCTGAAGTGTAAATATTCTGTTTATAACAGCTGCGAACAATATTATCATCACAATGATAAGGACAAGAAATCTGGACTTAAAAAAATCTAATAAATATTCCTTAATATCACTCCACAATTTGTCCGTCACCCCGCTTTCCAATTCCATCTGCAAACCTGCTGACTGCAAGTATAAGGCGGTACAAAACTATCGTAATTACTATTGTATACAAAAGTTCGGGTAAAATAATATGAATAAAATAATATCCAAAATCCAATCTGTTTCTCAGTAAAAATCTGAAAATATATATTACCACTCCATAGAAAAGTTCACTCACAGCTATAAGAATCATAGGCAGTTTAACATCTTCATCATAAAAAATTGTATTAAAAAATCCGTTAAGATAACCTATTACCATATAAATAAGTGCATAAAAACCTAAAATATCACCATAGAAAATATCAATCAGTAATCCGCTGAAAAATCCAACTAACAGACCTTCATTCTTTCCGTTCATAAAACCACATGATGCTGTAATAACTATCAGAAGATTTGGTGATATATTAGCCAGCTGTAACCATTTAAACACAGTAGACTGAAGTAAAAACAATACTATAATAAAAACAGTATCTATAATCACTCTCTTCATAATTATTCCTCCGTCTGTGGCTGTTCTTTAAGATTCTTTATTATAAGTACTTCCGACAAATGTTCAAAATCAACAGCCGGGGATATATACCCGGACTTAGTAAGCTGGTTTGAATCTTCATTAATTTCCGTAATATAACCTATAAGAATTCCTTCGAGATATTTTCCACTGACATTAGATGTTACAACCTGTTCACCCACTGCAACATTATTGTCACTGTCGACTAATTTCTCAAATTCAATTGTATTTTCTGACATAAGCTCAAGATTACCTTTAACTATACACAAATCCTGAGTTGAGAGTACCATTGAACTTACATTGCTTGAATCATCAATAATAGAACGAACTTTTGCCCAATTATCACCTGTCTCAACTACAATTCCAACAAGACCACTTCCTGCAATAACATTCATATCAACCGCAATGCCATTTTTTTCACCTTTATCAATTGTAAATGTACTGAACCAGTTACCTGTATCTTTTGCTATAACTCTTGCAGCAACCTTTTCATATCCTGAGTATTTTTCATCAAGTTCATATAACTGTCTTAATCTGTCTAACTCGTATCTTTCCTGTAAAAGCTGGCTGTTTTCAACCTTTAAATCGTCAATCTGCGCAAGAAGGCTGTCATTTTCTTTCTGTACTTCCTTAAGCGTTTTAAATTCAAAGTTTTTATCTCCGAGCCAGCCGCCTACTTTATTGATTCCTTTTTGCATCGGTGTAATTATATAACCTACGATATTTTTCACAGGTGAAACTGAAATTTTCGTTGCAAATGTAACAAACATCGCACCGAAACAGAATATTGCCAATATAAACAGTAAATATCTTGGTGGTAATGAAAATCTTTTTTTATTATTCATAGTCATTCCCCATTTTATCTATAGATTTTCTCGTTAATTTCTCCTGTCAGTCCTGACAGAGTCTTATCATCAATTATTCTTGCAATTCCCCTGACAACACACTCTTCCGGTAGCTTACAGATATTTACATCAAGTTCAGTTTCAGAAGCCATAATTTTAGCAAGTTCCATAATATTCGAAGAACCGCCTGCAAGATAAATTCCATTTTCAATTATATCAGAGGATAATTCCGGTGGAGTTCTCTCTAAAATCATCTTGGCAGCATCAACAATTGTATACAACAGCTCTTCAATAGAATCTAAAACTAATGAAGTGTCAACTTCTCTGTTCATAGGAAGACCTGTAACAATATCGCGTCCAAATACTTTTACGGTACCCTCTGATTCTCCTTCTTCTGAAACAAGTTTCTTTTTAATCATTTCTGCTGTTTTTCTTCCAATTAAAAGATTTTCCTGTTTCTTTATTGCCAGAAGAATAGCCTCATTAAAATGATTTCCACCTATCTGTAGTAATTTGCTTAAAACAATTCCGCCAAGTGAAATCACTGAAATCTCTGTAGTATCAGCGCCTATATCCACAACCATAATACCTTTTGCTGAATTTACATCCAAACCTAATCCAACTGCATCTGCAATAGGTTTCTCAACAAACATAATTTTCTTTTCTTTTACATTAGCCATATGAACCAAATCATAGAAAGCTCTTTTTTCTACTTCTGTAATATCAGTAGGGACAGCCATAATATATTTGCTGTTTCTGAGCGAATGTCCACCTGAGCGTTCAAGCATTCCCCTGAAAAGGATCTGCATATTTTCAATATCAGCTATTACTCCATTTACAATAGGATAACATATATTGATATTCTCCGGTGCTTTCTCATACATATCAAATGCAGCATCTCCCATAGCATAGATATTTTTCTTTCCTTCTATTGCTATAATATTCTTTTCATCAAGAATCTCATTTTTCTGATGATTGTATATTTTAATATTGCTTGTACCTAAATCAATTCCACATATATTGGCGGCCACTTTTTTCGTCTCCTTCCAAATTACATATCATATCTTCTTCTAAGAAGCTTGTATAATTATTATCCCCAATAACAATATGGTCTAACAGTTTAATTCCTGTTATTTGTCCACACTGTCTTATTCTCTCTGTCAGACGGATATCTTCACTGCTTGGTGTTGAATCTCCACTTGGATGATTATGCAGCAGTATTATATTTACTGCATTACACTTAAGAGCCTCTATAAACACTTCTCTTGGGGAAATTATTGAAGTATTTACCGTACCTATCGAAAGCACTTTTTCTTTTATTAACATACTCTTTGTATTTAACATCAAAAGAAGAAGCTTTTCCTGTTCTTCGTGCCTTAATTCTTCCATGTAATATTCTGCAATAAGCTTAGGCTGGTCAAATACAAGCTTATCCGATACTGTTGCCTGTCTGAAACGCTTTGCAAGCTCTGCGACACACTTTACCTGAATTGCTTTTACTTTGCCAATCCCCTTAATATTCATAAGTTCTTCAATCGAACAATGATTTATTCCAAGTATTCCATTGCACAACTTTGACAGCTGCAAAATCTTTCTGGCAAGTTCTAACGACTGCTCCCCTTTTGCACCTGTCCTTATTATTACAGCCAGCAATTCCGCATCACTTAATACTGACGGACCATACTTAAAACATTTTTCATAAGGTCTTTCATCTTCCGGTAAATCTGACATTCTCTTGTTCATATTTAAAATAACCCCTCCTTGAATTACTCTCTTTTTAATTAAGGGATTATTTCGTATTTTTCCAAAAAAGAGCTAATATAATAATATCACAAACCCTTTTTTTTGTATAGTTAATTTATTATTTTTGTTATATATTTTTGTAACAACATATATATTATTAAAAACTGCCGTACATCTGATAATTAAAAGTTTAACAATCAAATAATACGGCAGCAATTTTATGTTGTTATTTTATTCGTAAATTTTACAAAGAAGCTTCTAATGTCTCTCTGATTGCCTTAATAAAATTCTCGCTGTTTAATACAACAGGATTTTCAAGAGTTGTTATCAAAGCAAGGTCTTTTGTCATCTTGCCTGATTCAATAGTGTTGATACATGCAGCTTCAAGCTTGTCAGCAAAATCTGAAAGCTCTGAAATACCATCAAGTTCTCCTCTTTTTCTTAATGCACCTGTCCATGCAAAAATTGTTGCAACAGAGTTTGTTGAAGTTTCTTCGCCTTTAAGATGCTTATAATAATGTCTCTGAACAGTACCATGAGCAGCTTCATATTCATAAACACCCTGTGGAGAAACTAATACGGATGTCATCATTGCAAGAGAACCAAATGCAGAAGATACCATATCACTCATAACATCACCATCATAGTTTTTACATGCCCAGATGTAGCCTCCCTCTGATTTCATTACACGTGCAACTGCATCATCTATTAAAGTATAAAAATATGTAATTCCGGCTTCTTCAAATTTTTCCTTATATTCTTTATCGAAAATCTCCTGGAAAATATCTTTGAATGTATGGTCATATACTTTTGAAATTGTGTCTTTAGTAGCAAACCATAAATCCTGTTTTGTATCTAATGCATAGCTAAAGCAGCTCTTTGCAAAACTTTCAATTGAATTATCAAGGTTATGCATACCCTGTGCCACACCTGCTCCCTTAAATTCATGAACAAGTGAGCGAACCTCACTGCCATCTTCTGATGTATATACAAGTTCACATTTTCCAGGTCCCGGAATGTCAAGTTCTGTGTTCTTGTAAACATCTCCATATGCATGTCTTGCAATAGTTATAGGCTTTTTCCAGTTTTTAACACATGGTTCAATTCCCTTAACAACAATCGGAGCACGGAACACTGTACCATCAAGTATTGCTCTTATTGTACCATTTGGGCTCTTCCACATTTCTTTAAGGTCATATTCCTTCATACGGGCAGCATTTGGGGTTATAGTTGCACATTTAACAGCAACTCCGTATTTCTTTGTTGCTTCTGCAGACTCAACAGTTACTTTATCATCTGTTTCATTTCTATACTCTAAACCTAAATCATAATATTCAGTCTTAAGGTCAACAAACGGAATAATGAGTTCATCTTTAATCATTTTCCAAAGAATCCTTGTCATTTCATCTCCGTCCATCTCAACTAATGGTGTTGTCATTTTAATTTTCTGCATTTTGTTTTGTCCTCCTGTCATTTTTCTTATATTATAATATCAAATATCTATTTTTAACGCAAGTATATTATCTTAATACTTCAAACCTCTTCATAGTATCAAGACATGTTATAAGTTGTCTTATACGCTCATCAATATCGCCTTCATCTATTGCAAAATCCATGCATGCTGCCATATCGTCTACACACTTATTATCTATATATTTTCTGTTATCACTGTTTTTAATAAGCTTTAACTTGTCATGAACTGTATCTGTCTCCAAAAAAGCATATAATAACAGATTCATTCCTTCCGGACATTCGTCTTTAAAATCTTCAACCTTTATTTCTTTTACATTTTTAGAATTATTATATAATGCTTCATTTTTGTTCTTTCTGACAACGATTCTTTGATTACCGGGATTGTCTTTATCAACTGTAACACTAACATTACCACTGCCGGAATTTACTCTTTCATTTATATTTGTTGTATTTTCTATTACTTTGGCTTCTGTTTTTCTGGTTATAAACCGCTCAAGCGGAAGTGCCCTCATGTCAAAATCTCCGTATAATGCCTGATAAATGACAAGTGTTTCTTTTGTGACAACATGCTTTGCAACTGTAACTATCTGATATTTTTGTCCCTTTTCATTGGAAAAGATTTCACCCGGAACCGGCATTTTTAAATTTATCTTTTCTGACTGATTATTGTTCATCTAATTACCCCTTCTTTTTATGCACATTACGAATCGATTTTTTCTTTTTCGCTGTCGTTTTCATATTCTGAGCTGAATTGTTGGTTCTTATATTATTGTTTCTTGTATTGTGGTTCTGATTTGCTGTTTTCCTGTTCTGACTTTCTGTGTTTCTGTTCTGATTTGATTTATTGCGGTTGTGACTTCCTGTATTTTTGTTCTGATTTTCCCTGCTCTGGTTTTTAGCCGAATTTGATGCTTTTATATTTTTACCTGCTGCATTCGGGTTTTTGTATCCAATCTTTCTTGGTCTTATAAGACATAATTTATCAAATCCTATTAAATCAGTCCTTCCGGCTTTTATGAGTGCCTCATGTACCAAATCATAGTTTTTCGGATTGCGGTATTGTATAAGTGCTCTCTGCATGGCTTTTTCATGTGGGTTCTTCGGCACATACACAGGCTCCATAGTGCGCGGGTCAACACCTGTGTAGTACATACAGGTTGATATCGTGGACGGTGTAGGATAAAAGTCCTGAACCTGCTCAGGCATATAACCTAAATCCCTTAAATACTCGGCAAGCTCTACCGCCTCTTTTAATGTAGAACCCGGGTGCGATGACATAAGATATGGCACAAGATACTGCTTCATGCCAAGCTTTTCATTTATTTTCTTATATTTGGCTGTAAATCGTTCATAGACAGCATTTTCAGGTTTTCCCATTTTTGATAAAACCGCATCTGAAATATGTTCAGGTGCAACTTTAAGCTGTCCGCTTACATGATGCTTACAAAGCTCATAAAAAAATGTATCATCACTGTCATTTATAAGATAATCAAATCTGATTCCGGAACGGATAAACACTTTTTTTACATTAGGAAGCTGTCTTAATTTTCTTAACAGCTCCAGATAATCTTTATGGTCTATTATAAGATTTTTGCAGGGTTTCGGGAAAAGGCACTGTTTATTAGGACAAACGCCTTTTGTCTTCTGCTTCTCACATGATGTATGCCTGAAATTTGCGGTCGGACCTCCGACATCATGTATATAACCTTTGAAATCTTTATCCCACACCATTTTAGAAGCTTCTGCAATAATTGATTCATGCGAGCGCACCTGTATCTGTCTGCCCTGATGAAATGTTAGTGCGCAGAAATTACAGCCGCCAAAACACCCTCTGTTTGAAACAAGACTGAATTTAACTTCTGAAATTGCAGGCACTCCGCCATCTTTTTCATATGAGTAATGATAAGTTCCAACATAAGGAAGTGAGTAAATATAATCCATTTCAGATGTCTCTAACGGTTTTGCTGGAGGATTCTGGACAACAAACTGCTTTGTACCGTAAGGCTCTACAAGTCTCTTTGCGATGTAATGGTCGGTATTACAATACTGTATATAAAAACTTTTCGCATAATTAAGCTTATCTTCTTTTAAATCATCATATGACGGCAGCATAACCGCATCATATACACTCTCAAGAGAGTTTGTCTTATAAACTGTCCCCTCTATAAATGTTATATCCTTGATATCAAGTCCGGAATTTAGTGCATCTGCAATTTCAATAATGCTTCTTTCGCCCATTCCATAAGATATCAAATCGGCACCCGAATCAAGAAGTATTGACCTTTTCATCTTGTCAGACCAGTAATCATAGTGTGCCATTCTTCTAAGACTTGCTTCTATTCCACCGATTATTATTGGTGTATGTTTATATGTCTGTCTTATAAGATTACCATATACTACAGTTGCATAATCAGGTCTTTTTCCTATAATTCCGCCTGGTGTATAGGCATCTGCCTGTCTTCTCTTTTTGGAAACTGAATAGTGATTTACCATTGAATCCATATTTCCACCGCTTATTAAAAAGCCAAGCCTCGGCTCGCCATATATGCATACACTGTTTTTATCTTTCCAGTCAGGCTGTGATATTATTCCTACACTGTAACCGTTTGCGACAAGAAGCCGGCTTATTATCGCATGTCCAAAAGACGGGTGGTCTACATACGCATCACCGATTACATATACAAAATCAAACTGTTCAATTCCTTCTCTTACCATATCTTCTTTAGATACAGGCAAAAATCCTTTTTCCATTTCTGTTTATCTCCATAAGTGTTTTCCATAATTATTAAATAAACTATTAATCTGATGCTTTTAAGCTGTCGGTCTCTTCTTTTGTAAGAAAACGATATTCTCCGTAATTTAAATTTTTATCAAGCAAAAGCTGTCCCATACTTATCCGCTCAAGCGCAATAACTTTTCTTCCAAATACCTGAAACATTCTCTTGACCTGATGATAACGACCTTCCGTAATTGTTATAAAATAAGTATCTGCTTCTTCTGTTCTTTCTAAAAACGCAGGAAGTGTTTTTTTATCATCACCTATGTCTATTCCTGATTTCATCTCCAGGCACACATCGCCAAAATTATCAAGTGGGGCATCAAGCGCTGCCTTATATTTTTTTGAAACATGATGCTTTGGCGATACAAGTCTGTGATTTAATTCACCGTCATCTGTGAGTATAAGAAGCCCTGTTGTATCTTTATCAAGTCTTCCAACAGCAGAGAGTCTGTCTTTTTTTGTAACATCATCACCTATCAAATCAAGTACAGTCTTATTTATGTTATCTTTCGTTGCTGTAACAACACCCGCAGGTTTATTAAGCATTATATAAATATTCTTTTCATAAGAAATACTTCTACCATCAATTGATATTTTATCTGTAAACGGTTCAATTTTAAAAGAACCGTCCGTAACACGAACTTCATTTACACAGACATTCTGTTTCTTTAATAAAACTTTTATCTGTGAACGGGTAGCAATTTTCTGCTCTGAAAGAAATTTATCAAGCCTTATTTTACCCATTACATCCATCTCCAGCCTGCATGATATTTGTTTTTTAATACACCGGCAGATAATTTTCCCCAGCCGAGAGGATAAGTATCTGTACAGACAAGATACCAGCCTTTATCTTTAGCAGAGGTAAATTCTTCTACATCTATAGTTTCACCTTTTAAATATTTTATTACTCTTGAATCATCAGACGGAATATTTATAACATTTTTACATTCACTCATTTTAAGCGACATTGCAAGTGCCTGACTTGGCTCAAAACGATTCTTCTTGCATTCTCCGAATAACAGACCATTTCTTAATATATGCATGCCTTTAACATCTCTTACTCCGTCTGGCAGAAGATATACTCTGTCTGCATAGGTAACAAAATTTTCTTCGTCAAAAGATTTATCTATAATTTTCAGAAATCCCCTGAAATCTTCATTGTCTGCCTGTTTAGCCTTTATTTTGCAGCTTTTTGGAGAACTCTCTCCACGCTTTCTTAAAAGGCATATAAAATGCCCTTCTCCGTCCATCTTATGTGGAAATATTCTTATCGCATTCTTTAATTCTTCATAGCAAGTAAAATCTTTATCAAGCCACTCAGGTTTTCCACTGCAAAAGCCTTCATACTCAGGAAGCTTTACTATTTCAAAATCTTCATTTTCATCAAGAAGATATGAAATTGTACCTTCATTTTCCTCTGGTGCAAATGTACATGTCGAGTAAAGCATCATTCCGCCGGGCTTTAACATTTTTGCAGCAGTCTTTACAATCTGTCTTTGTATCTGTGCAAATTCAGACGGACCTTTTTTTACCCAGCTTTTCATTATGGCAGGGTCTTTTCTGAACATTCCTTCTCCTGAACATGGCGCATCAATAAGTATTTTGTCGAAATATTCATAAAAATATTCTTCAAGTTTTTCCGGAGTTTCATTTACAACCATGATATTAGGTGCTCCAAAAAGCTCAAGATTTTTAAGTAATCCTTTTGCTCTTGAATTACTTATATCATTTGCAACAAGAAGACCACTTCCATTTAATTTTGAAGAAAGCTCTGTTGCCTTTCCACCAGGAGCTGCACATAAATCAAGTACAAAATCACCTTCATTTACAGGCAGAAGCTCTGCCGGAGTCATCGCACTTGGCTCCTGAAGATAATATAATCCGGCATGATAATATGGGTGTTTTGCCGGAGAATCTTTCTCGCCATCATAAAAGAAACCGTTTGATATCCACGGTACTTTCTTTATCTCAAATGGTGATATTTCCTGAAACTTTTCTACTGATATCTTCCTTGTATTTACTCTGAGGCCATATTTTCTTACGGCAAAAAAGCTCTTTTCATACTCGTCAAATTCTTCTTCTCCAAGTAAATTTATCATTCTCTGTCTGAATTCTAAAGGTAATTCCATATTGTTTCTCCTGTTTAATCTTTAATGTGACTTACATTAACTATCTTTTCTCCGCTTCCGATAGCAATGCTCTGAGCCTTATAGCCCTCTGCCATAATATCGAGCTGCTGGCTGAAATTAACAAGCTGGTCTATATCATTAAGCTCATATATTTCGTAAAATTCCTGCTGTATTTTAATAACTTCTCTCTTATTTGCAATTCTGTATAAATTCTGTATGTTATTCAAAATTTCTGCTACGACATTTGCTTTAAGCTGGAAAGAATTCTGAACTTCCATAATCTCGCTTCTTACCTCGGACATCTGGGCATCAAGGTCTATAATCGCCTTTGAAGCATTTGTTATTTTCTGCTTTATTTCAGGCGGCATGTTTCTCTTATATTTATACTGGAGAGAATGTTCTATCGTTGCCCAGAAGTTCATTGCCAGTGTCCTTATCTGTATCTCTACATTTATCCGCTTAGGACCGTTTAATGTCTGAACAGTGTAGTAAACTATAAGATGATAGCTTCTGTAACCGCTCTGCTTTGGATTATTTATGTAGTCTTTCTGCTTCTTTATCTCCATATCGGTTCTTTTTTTTATTATACCGACAACAGTCTCTATATCTTCAACAAACTGACAGATAATTCTTATTCCGGCAATATCTTCCATTCTGTTTTCTATATCATCTATCGGAATTTTCTTTTTATGTGCTTTTTCCAAAATACTCGGAATAGATTTTACTCTTCCAGTAATCTCTTCAATCGGTGAATATCTGCCCTGTTCTCTATGCTCTTTTACCATATGGTTAAATTTTACAACAATTTCATCTACTGCAAGTTCATAAGGGCTTAGTATTTCCCTCCACAACTGCATTTCCATATAAACACTCCGTTTCTTCGCACCTTTATTTCTTTTTATTATATCAAAATCTGTCATTAAATCAAGCTGATACACAATTTATTCAATATTCTGAATATTTTTTGTTATTTTCCAATGCCTTTAAAATATGATATGGATTTATGCTTATCTCATTTCCATTATTATCATTTATATATATTCCAAAATGAAGATGTACATCAAACTGCCCGACAGTTCCTTCCTCTCCATATCCTGAATCTCCCATATATCCAATTATCTCCCCCGCCTTTACTATATCCCCGGTTTTATAATCTTTTGCATATGACGCCAGATGGGCATAGTAAAAATAACCGCCATGCTCTGAGCGTATTCCAATTCTGTATCCTCCAAGCTTTAACCAGCCTGTTTTTTCAATAACCCCATCTGTCACACTTACTACAGGATAAACACCACGCAGATTGCAGGATGGCATTATATCCGTACCTTCATGATGTCTGTTTCCGCCAAAGGTACGCTCGCCAAACCATGTATCATCATACATAACTGTCTTATCTCCACGGCTGCACTCTGCAACAGGAAAATAACATAAATCACCAAACACTGCTTCACAGGCAGATGTAATATAATTAAACTCATCTTTCTGTTTAGTACTGTATATGCGGACAAATCTTTTTATATCTTTATCATGAAGCTCTTCTATTCTACTATTGCAGAAGTTTTCTTCACACAACCCCGCCGCAACAAATTCACCTACTGTTATATTATTTTTTTCGGCCTTGTTTTGAAGCATGCCAATATCGTCCAGATTTAAATTCATTGCCCGAAATACATCAGATGAGACAAAATCAGAACTTATAAGCGTATTCGGACATATTTCAAGCGCAAATTTCTGCGTCAGAACAGTTACTGCGGCCAGAATTAGCAGTAAAATCAGCTTTTGTTTTAAAGTTAATTTTTTTGCATATTGAACATATAATTTACTTAAGATTTTTTAACACCTCCAGAAGTAAATTATATGTTCTCTCAACAGAAGATATGCTCATTTTTTCATTTGGTGTGTGTATATCAAAAATATCAGGACCAAACGATACGCAGTCGGCATCTTTTAATTTTCCCGTCAATATTCCACATTCCAGTCCTGCATGCAATGCAAGAATCTCCATCTTCTTTCCTGTAAGTTTTGTATATACATCTGCAAATATTTCTCTTAATTTAGATTCTTTTCGAAATTCCCATGCAGGATAATCTCCGAATGACTCACAAGTTCCGCCAATACTTTCCGTAATATACATTACCTTTTCTTTAAGCATTTCTTTTGCATCAGAAACACTGCTTCTCAATGAAATATCGAGCACAAAATATTCTTTTTCCGTTCTCATAACACCTATATTAAGAGATGTCTCAACAAGATTATCTATGTCTGCACTCATTCTTACAACTCCGTTTGGCAGCATGTTTAAAAGCATTACACATTTATTCGTAGTCCCTTCATCTAATGCTTTATCAGAAAGACTCTGGCTGTTTAAAGTTATCTCAAGACCAGACTCTCTGACTGAATGCTGTTTTTTTAATGATTCAATTATGCTGTTACATTTTTCAATAAAATTCTTTTCGTCTTTTTTATCTATAAGTAAAACAGCATAAGCTTCACGCGGAATTGCATTGTCTTTCATTCCACCGCCAATTTCAGTGAGCAGAAATTTAAAATCTTTTTGAAGCAGTGACAATATTTCACCAATCTGACAGTTAGCATTAATTCTTCCTTTATCAATTTCTGTACCTGAATGTCCTCCAAGAAGACCGCTTACCCTAATTTTATATGCAAGATAATTCTCATTAACAGATTCATATGAAAGTTTTACTTTACTTACACATCGCAGACCTCCGGCACAGCTCGACCACAATATTCCTTCTTCCTCGGAATCAATATTTAAAATCTGTGTACCCTTTAAGTTAGTCTCATCTAACATAATAGCGCCGTCCATACCGACTTCTTCATCTACGGTAAAGACAGCTTCAAGCGCAGGGTGCTGGATATTATCGTCTTCTAATATTGCAAGTGCGTAGGCAAGTGCAATTCCATCATCACCGCCAAGCGTTGTATTATCAGCTCTTAAAAAATCTCCGTCGACAACAAGATTTATGCCATCATTTAAAAAATCATGGCTGCAGTCTGCATTTTTTTCACAGACCATATCCATATGCCCCTGTAAAATAACAGTTTCGGCATTTTCGTAGCCTTTTGATGCTGGTTTATATATTATGACATTTCCAATTTTTTCCTGCACATATGAAAGATTATGTTCTTTTGCAAATGAAACAAGGTAATTACTTATTGCGTCCGTATTTCCTGAACCTCTCGGTATTCCTGAAATTTTTTCAAAATAATAAAATACTCTTTTTGGCTCTAAATTACTAATGTTATTCATTTAACTTCCTCCAATTTAATAGAATTTTTTTCACATATAATCATATATTTTTAAAAAGCTTATTTTAAAACTTCAGCCATGAAAAATAAACTGTACATATTTTTATTATTATTATTTTTATTATCAATAATATTCTTCCCGGCAATTGCTTTTGAAGGTTCTGTAGAAGGACTTCTTCTGTGGTTTCATACTGTCCTTCCAACACTTCTGCCTTTTGTTATAATTACGGGAATACTTTTAAAGCTGGATATTATTTATACTTTAACACGATTTATACACCCGGCATTTAAAAGATTACTGCATTTAAGTCCGATGGGCTGTTACGGTTTAATCTGTGGTATACTGTGCGGCTATCCTATGGGAGCAAAAACTGCTTCGCAGCTTATTAAAGCTGAAAAAATTTCAAAAAAAGAAGGTCAGTTCCTGTTAGGAATATCTAACAATATAAGTCCTGCATTCTTTTTAAACTATGTCGCATCACAAACATTACATATAAGCTTTAATCCTTTTTTTTTATTAGCATTCCTGTATCTTATGATTTTTATTTACGCTTTTATCACCAGACCTGAATATGATGAAGTCACAATTCCGCAGTGCCCAGACTCTCATATAAAACTTACCTTCCAGATGCTTGATGAAAGTATTATGGACGGTTTTGAAACAATAACAAGGCTCGGCGGATACATAATTTTGTTTGCAATAATTGCAAAAATGGCAACAGCCCTTTTTCCTGCTGTTACCATTTTAAGTCCATTCACAATCGGCATAATAGAAATTACAAATGGCTGTAAACAATTCCAGCAGTTCACTCTGCCATTAAATATATCTATGCCTCTTATCTTTTTCTTATGTTCTTTCGGTGGAATATGCGGCATAGCACAAACTCAAAGTATGATACAGGGTACCGCTCTTTCTATACGCAAATACATTTTCACTAAAATTGTTATAAGTATATTTGCGATGTTGTCTGCATACATTGTGTGCACACTTTATTCAAAATCGTTATCACTTATCTGAATATCAGATGCCTCTTCTAACGGTGCTTCACTTTCCTGATTAACAGGCTCCGGCTGCAGCTCTTCCCTTACTTCAGTCCGTCCTAAAAGTTCATCTTTATTTTCTTTTACCAAAGCAGAATATTTTTCCATTGTATTCATCATACCACGAAAACGATTATCAAAATTATTCATTGTGCCATCAATAAGACTCTGGAGTCTGTTAAGATTTTCTGCCATATATCTGACAGCTCCTCTGTGCATCATATCAGCTTCTTTCTGGGCATTATACACCAGCTCTTCTGCCTGATGATTTGCATCTGCCATTATTTTGTCAGCCTCAGCTAAAGCCTGCTGAACTATTTCATGCTCATCAACAAGATTCTGAATATTCATGCGGGCTTCTTCTATCATCTTCTCCGCTTTATTTTCAGCATCTGCCATTATGGCATCTCTGTTATCAAGCATTTTTCTGTATCTTTCAATTTCGTCAGGAGCTTTCATTCTAAGTTCTCTTAAAAGTGACTGTATTTCTTCTTTATTTACTACAATTTTAGATTGTGATAACGGCGATGTTTTACTCTTTTCTACTAAATCTTCTATTTCTTTAATGATTTCAAAAATCTTGTCCGGTTTTTTTCTGCTTTTGTCAGCCATTGTATTACCTCCCATAATATAACTGTGAACCTGTTATTTAATTTTGTTTTATTTTCTTTAATATTTTATTTTCTACAGATTTTGGAACAAATTTTGAAATATCACCACCAAATGCAGCAACTTCTTTAACTGTAGAAGAACTTATATATGAATATTTTGAATCAGTTATAAGAAATATTGTCTCAATAGACTCTGATAATGCCTTATTTGTCTGAGCCATGATAATTTCATATTGAAAATCAACATTTCCTCTTAATCCCCTTATTATGGCATTTATATTTTCTTTCTGGGCAAAATCCACTAAAAGTCCTTTGTAACATGTAACTTTTACATTATCTAATTCTTTAAGTTCATCTTCAAGCATCAATACTCTTTCTTCCAAAGAGAAAAACGGTGTTTTGTTCTCATTAATAAGAACAACAACTATAAGTTCATCTACAAGCTTTGAAGCTCTTTTTATTATATCAAGATGTCCTACCGTAACCGGATCGAAACTTCCCGGATAAATTGCTTTCTTCATGATTATTTTTCTCCCTGTGTATATCTTAGGAAAACATGTTTATTTGTTTTGTAGCATTTTTCCCTTGTAATTTCAAAGCCCATATCTTCTGCAAATGAAAAATCATTATCAAGCGAAGCTTCTATAATAATTACTGTATTCTCATCAACCAGAGAAGTGAGCGCCAGCTCATCAAGTACACTCTTCTCAACTCTGGATTTATAAGGCGGGTCCATAAACACAAATGAGAAAGCTTCTCTTCCATCAAGCCTTCTGATAGCTGTAATAACATCCAGCGGTTTTATAACAGCATAATCGTTAAGTCTTGTATTTTTGAGATTCTCCTCTATACACTTAACTGCTTCTTTATTATTTTCAACAAAAACTGCCTCTGCTGCGCCACGACTTAAAGCCTCTATTCCAATTGCACCGCTT
Organism: uncultured Lachnospiraceae bacterium; assembly: GCA_905193085.1. GTDB lineage: Bacteria > Bacillota > Clostridia > Lachnospirales > Lachnospiraceae > CAJJNI01. The sequence continues at coordinate 18,363 of CAJJNI010000014.1, forward strand.
CCACTGAACAAATCTAAAAATGTAGAATCATATAAATCCGGCTGCAATATGTTAAAAAGTGTCTCTTTAATTCTGTCAGTCGTTGGTCTTGTATCGTTTCCTGATATTGTCTTTAATTGTATTCTTCGTGCTTTTCCTGCAATTACTCTCATAATTTTCTCCAATCCATTGCATAAGCATTAACATGTTATATTATAATTTTACTGTGCTTACATGTCAATGAGAAATTCCAAGTGAAACATTTAATATTTTGACTGCATCTATTAAATTTACAACTCCGTTTCCGTCATAATCCGCAGCCTTAATATCATCTGTACTGTAGATTCCAAGCGCAAGCTTTAAAACATACAGTGCGTCGGCAAGATTAACTTTTCCGTCTAAAGTTGCATCACCTGCCAGTGTTCCATAAGGGACAGAACGATTAATGGAAACTTCTCCTCCATAGGCAGATGACTCGTTTCCTGATGTGTCATAAGCATAGACATTTATTATGTAAGTTCCACCTTCATATTTGTGTGATGACACATTGATATAACATGTTGCAGTTCTACCTGATACAGAAGCCTTATGCCACACTATATCGTCCTGTCCGTTTTTTTCTGTCCACACCGGAAAATATACTGAATCCAGGCCGGCATTGTCACTTACATCTGCTGTTAACTGAAACCCCTGATTTGTTTTCTGTGTAATTTTAATATTGGAAATAACAGGAGGTGTTGCGTCACTATTTGCGCCTGATATTAAAATTGTGCTTCTTTTACTCCAGCTGCTTCCAAGCTGCCACGGAACATGGTAACGGTCATTGTTATGTGCATTTACTATTGCAACACCGTCACTGTTCGTACCGACACAGATTGCCGCATGGCTGTAACGGTTTTTTACTGCGCTGTAATAATAGACCGGATTACCTTTTAAAACTTTTGAATTAGCAGGGTCTTCTATCAATGTACCGCAGTTTTTTGATAAATATTCAACCTGTGAAGGACAGTAAGACCATGAAGCACTTCTGTCATCATAAGATTTCCAGTACCAGCCATCTGTCATATTAAGTCCGCCGGCATACAGACACTGTGATACAAAATTTGCACAGTCACCGCCTATTGAATTATAATTGCTGTATGATGAATTGTAATTTAAAGCGTATTTATTTGAATAATCAACTGCTGCCGAAGGATTATATGACATAACGGATGTGTTTTCTGAAGTTTCTTCATCATCACCGTAAATATCACCAGTATATTCATCTTCAACTATTTCGCCATTGTCCATAACAAGAGTATGCCATATGCCATAGCCCATGCTGTCTTTATTATTATTCATTGAATAATTTACAACTGTCCATTCATACATAATTATCTCATACTGCTGTTCTTCTTTTATTATATCTGCAATCTGATAATAGCACTCTGCACTTTCTATATTCATACCTGCATCTTTGTAATTTTGCATCAGATATACAGAACGCTGTACTTGTTTACTGTACAGCGTATCATTTAAATTTTTAAATGCATCTTGTTTACCTGCATTTATTTCTATAACATTAGAATTTTGTCTGATTTTTCTGTAATCAGACAGCCATTCAGAAAAATAACTTTTTTCATCATCTGAAAGCTCCTCTGTCTTTTCAAGACTGTCAGATAATGAGCCAGACTTGTACTCACTGTTTTCATTGCATATTATATCGGTAACACTTTTTAATAAATCAGCATCTTTCTCTGCCGCTTCAACAGTAACATTTCCAAACAATTTAAAAATCGAACTTTCTGATTTTTTTTCGTCGTTGTTACTGTCTTCACTGTTCTCATCATCTGCATTATCATCTGTATTGCGCTCTTCACTGTCCTTATTATTTTTACTGTCGTCTTTATTACTGTCTTTATCGTTCTCATCATCTTTGCCATCATCATTACTCATGGCGGCATCAAAAAATTTTAAAACAAAATCATGAAGCATAACTGACAGATTTACTTTGTATGTAGAAATACTGATTACAACCAGCACAAGAACAACTAGCAGCTTCGTTAAAAACGACTTAATCTTATTCTTTTTTTCTTCCTGCATAATCTACCTACTCTCTTATCTGTCCACTGCCATATATAATATATTTTGTTGTTGTGAGTGCCATAAGTCCCATAGGTCCTCTTGCATGAAGCTTCTGTGTACTTATTCCTATCTCGGCACCAAAACCAAACTCAAATCCATCTGTAAATCTTGTTGATGCATTTACATAAACTGCAGCTGCATCAACTTCATTTAAAAATTTCTGTGCATTATCATAATCTTTTGTTACGATTGCATCTGAATGTCCTGTATTGTATTTATTGATATGTGCAATTGCCTCATCAATATCAGATACAGTCTTAACTGAAAGAATATAATCCAGATATTCTTTTCCCCAGTCTTCCTCTGTAGCTTTGTTCATGCTCATTGTACTGCATGCTTTATCATCACCACGAAGCTCAACTTTTTTCTTTGCTGAATCTAACGCATCTTTTAATTTATAAAGGAATTCTTTTTCAATTGATTCATGCAGAACTAAAGATTCACATGCGTTACATACACCGATTCTCTGAGTTTTTGCATTTATTACTATTCTTACAGCCATGTCTAAATCTGCATATTCATCAACATAAACATGACAGTTCCCTGTACCTGTCTCAATAACCGGAATTGTACTGTTTTCGACTACTGTTCTGATAAGTCCTGCCCCGCCTCTTGGAATTAAAACATCTACATGACGATTCATTTTCATAAATTGAAGAGTTGTCTCACGACTTGTGTCTTCTATTATCTGAATTGCATCTTCTGGAAGATACAGTGATTTAAGTCTCTTTCTTATTGAAGCAACGATTGCTTTATTTGAATTTAACGCATCACTGCCGCCTTTTAATATGACAACATTTCCTGTCTTAAAACAAAGGCCAAATGCATCTGCAGTAACATTAGGACGAGATTCATATATAATTCCGATAACACCGAGTGGAACTCTCTTTTGTCCTATCATAAGACCATTAGGACGGCTTTTCATTCCAAGCACCTCGCCGACAGGGTCATCAAGTGTAGATACCTGTCTGAGTCCTTCTGCCATGCCTTCAATTCGTGCATGATTAAGCATAAGACGGTCAACTAAACCCTCTGCCATATTTTTTTCTTTTGCGGCATCTAAGTCTAATTTATTAGCGGCAAGTATTTCTTTTTCATCATCAAGTAACCCCTGTGCAATCGCAAGAAGTGCTTTATTTTTCTTAACAGATGGCAATTTGCACATCTCACTTACAACAGCTTTGGCTCTCTCACCTATCATCTCTAATGTCAACATAATAAAAACAACTCCTTTATTCGGTTATAATATTCATAATTTTTACATCATGTTCCTCTGCCGGAATATTATCAATTATCTGCTCTTTAAATGCAAGTCCCACAGTTTTATATGCTTTATGCTTTCTTAAATATCTGTCATAAAAGCCTTTGCCATAACCTATGCGGAATCCGTCTCTGTCAAATACAACACCTGGCACTACTACAAGCGCTTCTTCTGGTTCAAACACAGTAGAATTTACAGGTTCATATATGCCTTTATAGCCTTTTTCTACTT
>CAJJNI010000015.1 GCA_905193085.1 uncultured Lachnospiraceae bacterium
GAACTTACAAAAGACCCTCTGGAGGATATGCATGGCGGTGTTATAAATGCCCTGACAGGAGATAAAGTGTCATTAAAGCTGCCTGACAGTGTATCAGACCAGCCTGTAAACTGGTGTTCGGAAAATGAATCAATAGCAACAGTTGATGATAAAGGTAATGTATCAGTTCATACATTTGGATATGTAAATATCTGGGCGACATTTATAAATGGCGGTTTCAGGGTTAAATATGAATTCAGAATAAAAAAAGCTGATGAGCATTATGTTGAAAAAGTCGTTTTCAGTACGAATGAACTGCATCTTGCTGTAGGTGAGAGAAAAACTATTCATGCGGCTGTATTTCCGGCAACACATTTAGATAAACAGTTATTGTGGCGCTGCGTAGATGAAGGTATTTTAAAAATTATAGACCAGAAGATAAATTTATCAGGGTTAGATGAGATAACCGTGGAGGCAGTTTCGCAGGGAAAAACTATTATTACAGGAGCATTTGAAGGCAGAGCTGATTCATGTAATGTTATTGTAGAAAAGATTTCTAAAACTGTAGAAATGCTGTTTCTGCCTGAAAAGAAAGTTATCGAGCCGCAGGAAATTATAAAATTAAAGCCGGCGATAAATAAAGATGCTACAAATGATGAACTTATTTGGATAAGCGATAAAAAGTCAGTCTGTACGGTAGACAGAAATGGAATTATAAAAGGTTATGAAAAGGGAGCGGCAACAGTTTACTGTATTGCAAAAGGAAGCATAAGCGTACTTGCAGAGTATGAACTCAGCGTTATTAAAGAACACGACAATATAAGAGATGATGCGTCTATAAGTCAGAAGTTAAAGAATATTCTGCTTAACACGGTATATGATGTGTGCGATATAGAGGTAAAAGCTGACAGTGACTATATTTATAATCTTCATATTCCAAAAGAGACTGTTACAGATGAAAGCATTAAGCTGTTATGGAACCGGGAGAGTATGTCTGAATGCAGTGATTTAAAGGAATACCGTATTTATGATAATGGAAGATTTTTATGCGCTACAACGAAAATCGGATATACTGTAAAGAACCTTAAGCCTTTAACAGACCATACATTTGAAGTAAAAGCTATCAGTGTAAATGATGAAGAACTTGGAAGCAGATTTGTTGCGGCCAGAACTTCTGACATGCCTGAATGTGTAATTGATGTAACACATGCTCCGTATAATGCTGTTGGAAATGGAATAATTATAGATACTGCGGCAATACAAAAAGCCATAAATGACTGTCCTAAAAACGGTGTTGTGTATCTGCCGGAGGGCTATGTTTTTCATAGTGGAGCGCTGTTCTTAAAAAGTGATATGACACTTAAAATAGATGGTATTTTATTTGGAAGTGAAAACCCTGAAGATTATCCTGAAATTGTATGCCGCTGGGAAGGATACAGAAAATTAAAACTCACAAAACAAAATCAGATGGCTGTATATCCTGTTTTTGAAAATAATGTTTATTCGCATTCAAGTCTCATAAATATTGGTGTTTATGATGAGGGAGAATCAGGAAAATTAAGTCCATATAATACAAGAAATGTAAAAATATGCGGTAAAGGCATGATAAATGGAAATGGTTTTTCACTTGCGCACAATGAAGGACCATGCTGGTACATTTACCGTAAAGGTCTGCCAATTCCACAGTCTCCTAAAACTGACCAGAATGTGCGTGGCAGGGTGATAGCTTTATATAATACAAAATATGCGTATATAAGTGATGTTACGGTTGCATACGGACCTTCATGGACTATTCATCCGGTATTTAGTGACTGTGTAACATTTGACAATGTAAAGGTTATTTCAATGGGAAACGGAAGAACCGGTGTAATGGAAGGCATGCTTATACTAAATGGTGATGGAATTGACCCTGATTCTTCTACAAATATAAATATAACTGACTGTTATTTTACTGTTGGAGATGATGCGGTTGCAATCAAATCAGGAAGAAACAGAGAAGGAAATGAGCTTGATAAACCGAGTGCATATATAAGAGTTACAGATTGTAAAACTGTAGATGCAAAAGGTGCTTTCTGCATAGGAAGTGAACAGGCGGGCGGAGCGCATGATATATTGTTTCAGAATATTATAGTCGATAATATTCTGCATTTTGGCCTGTGGATTAAATCGGCACCTTGCAGAGGCGGTATAGTTGAAGATGTTATATTTAAAGACTGTATTTTGAAAAATACAGGTGGCGCACTTCAGATTGAGTACAATCATGGTGGAGATGAAAATCCTGCTCTTGAGCTTCCGATAACGAGAAGGGTTAAATTTGAAAATATTGATTTTACAGGCAAACATAAGTTTGGTATCAGAATTATGGGTGTTGAAAACAGTCCGATTTATAGTGTTTCATTTAAAGACTGTCATTTTGCAGATGATTTTATTGCAAAAAAAGATGGAAAATTTGTATTAAAAGACTGTCATCATATTGATGTTTCTGATATAGAATTGCCACAGGGCTATGCATGGGAGTAATTAAAAATGTTAGATACGATAGAAGAAGAGATACAATCAAAATATAAAGGCGCAAAAAAATATTATATTACATTTATAAAATGGCTTATACTCAGTGTTATTGTAGGTGTTGTATGTGGTTCAATTGGTACATTTTTCTTTTACTGTGTGTCAGGTTCTACAATTGTAAGGCAAATGTTTCCGAATCTCATTTTTTTGCTGCCATTTGCCGGTGTGCTTATAGTTTTTTCATATAATTCACTTGGAATGAAAGATGACAAAGGAACAAATCTTGTAATAAGCTCAATCCGTTCAAAAGATGAAGTTCCGTTAAGAATGGTGCTTCTGATATTCACAAGTACATCAATAACGCATCTTTTTGGTGGTTCCGCGGGTCGAGAAGGTGCAGCCTTACAGATTGGCGGGGGTATCGGAACAAAGATTGGAAAAATATTTAAACTTGATGAGAGAGGTTTAAGTATTCTTACAATGTGTGGCATGAGCGCAGTGTTCAGTGCTTTATTTGGAACTCCGCTTACTGCCGCAATATTCAGTATGGAGGTTGTAAGTGTGGGACTTATGTATTATTCTGCACTTGTGCCATGCCTTTTTTCATCTGTCATAGCATATGAGATGGCAATTCATGCAGGCGTCGAATTCGAAGTGTATAAAGTTACAAATCTGCCTCCGGATACAATTTTAACTTACGGCAAAGTTATATTAGTGGGTCTTTGCTGTGCAATGATGGGAGTTATATTTTGTGAACTGATGCATAAGTTTTCAAAGTATATTCACAACATCATAAAAAACAGGTATGTACTTGTATTTGCCGGCGGTGTTGCAATAATTATACTCACACTCCTTGTTGGCAACCAGAATTATAATGGTGCCGGAACAGCGATAATAGAAGAAGCAATAGCCGGAAATGCTGAATGGTACTCATTTATCCTGAAAATGATTTTTACCGTTATCACATTAAGCTGTGGGTTTAAAGGCGGCGAAATAGTTCCAACATTCTTTATCGGAGCGACACTCGGATGTGTGCTTGGTCCTTTAGTGGGACTGTCCGCATCATTTGGTGCGGCACTCGGACTTATCGGAATGTTCTGTGCGGTAGTAAACTGCCCGATTGCAAGCCTTATATTAAGTGTCGAACTGTTTGGAGTAAACAAGATAATTCTGTTTGCAATTGTCTGTGCGGTAAGTTACATGATGAGTGGAACATATAGTCTGTATTCAAGTCAGAAGATAATGTATTCAAAGCTCGAACCTGAATACATAAACAGAAATGCAAAATAGAAAAGAACTATATTGAATAACGAAACTATAGGAATAGACTATATAAAATATTGAAACCATAAAGTAAAACATATAAAAAAACTACAGGAATTTTTGCAGTCGCATAAGTGCATTAAATTTCTGTAGTTTTTTATTATTAAATTTCACCAAGAAGATATTTGATGAAAGCTATTGCATTATCTTTTTTATCAGTTGTAAGGCAGACTGACACGACCGGCTCAAAATCAAAAGCATTTTCATCTTTTAAAATCTGATTGTCAGTAAGCTTTAATCCGTATGCTGTCATTTCTCCGGTTTCAGGGTTTGCAGCTTCAACAAAGCTGTCTTTATATTTTTCGCACAAATCATCAGGAAGTAATTCCTTTAAATCCATATAAGCTCCCTGTGAAGAACAAAATTCAAAATTAGCCTCATCACTTAATATAACATCAATTTTCTTTGCAGAAAAAAGTGCGGTAAGCTTCTGGCTGCTCTGCATACTTGCGGTAGTTGAATTTTCACGGTCAATATAAATTGAACAGTCAAGTGTGATACGTTTGTTATCCATATCAATTCCAGCCGCTTTAGTATAATCGTCCATAATAGTGGTAGATTCCTGCCCCTGAATATTTGAATTTAAAAATACCGAATATAAAACTTCCTCTTTTGAATTTTCAATAATTCCGGGAACTGTAACTACAAGAAGTGTAATTACAATTGCTGCGCCTAAAAACCACCATTTGTAATAATCCCATATGTAGGAAAGTTTCTGGGAAAATGTTAAATCTTTAAAATTCTTCTGCTCAAACAGCGGGGCATCGCTGTAATCTTCTTCTTTTAATGATATTCTCATATGTGACTCCTTTCGGCAGTTTATGAAGTGACAGATTGACCTGACACCAACTACTTACATATAATAGCACAAATTTGTTTCTAAATTATGTTTTTTGAAGAAAATAATTATAAATAAAAAATATTGAAAAAAGAGTATTTTATTTTCTGAAAAAAGATGTTATTATATTTAATAGTATATAAAAGGAGGCGAAAATATTTTGAGTGATTCATATATTGAGATACTTGTGAAGAAGCAGCCTAAGACATGGTATTCATTTGTTAAAGGCCTGTTTTTATTTGCAACAATTTTTGTGTTTGTTGTTCTTGGACTTATGCAGGTTAATATAATTTTTATAGTTCTTGGAGCACTTCTTGGTGTAGCATCATATTTTGTGTATCAGGAACTTGATCTGGAATTTGAATATCTTTTTGTCAATGGAGATTTGTCAGTTGATAAAATCATGGGAAAATCTACACGAAAAAACTGTGTCGAACTTTCACTTGAGCAGATTGAAATAGTTGCTCCGGTAAAATCATGGCATCTTGGAGACTACAGTAATCAGAAAACTGTTACAGCAGACTATTCTTCGGGAAATGAGAATGCAAATGTTTATGCGGCATATTACAAAGGTAATAAAGGAATGACAAAAATGCTGTTTGAGCCTGATGATAAAATGTTAAATGCAATGCATCAGATGGCCCCGAGAAAAGTCTTTTTTGAATAGAAGCATAATTTTATTGTTGACATTGAAGAATTCTTTTGATAGAATTTTTAACAATACCATAAAAGATAAAAAAGGAGTGTTTGGAAAAATGGGAACAATTATAGGTGAAGGTATTACATTTGATGATGTGCTTTTAGTTCCATCATATTCAGAAGTAATTCCAAATCAGGTAGATTTGTCCACAAATCTTACAAAGAAAATTCGTTTAAGTATTCCAATGATGAGTGCCGGAATGGATACTGTTACAGAGTATCGTATGGCAATTGCCATGGCAAGACAGGGTGGAATTGGTATTATTCACAAGAATATGTCTATTGAGGCACAGGCGGATGAAGTTGACAAAGTCAAGCGTTCAGAGAATGGCGTTATTACAGACCCGTTTTTCCTGTCACCGGAACATACATTAGAAGATGCCAATAATTTAATGGCAAAATTCAGAATTTCCGGTGTACCTATTACAGAGGGCAGAAAGTTAGTTGGTATTATAACTAACCGTGATTTAAAATTCGAGACAGATTTTTCTAAGAAAATCAAAGATTCAATGACAAGTGAAAATCTTATCACAGCTCCGGAAGGAATTACTCTTGAAGAAGCACAGAAGATTTTGGCTAAGGCAAGAAAAGAAAAATTACCAATCGTAGATAAAGACTTTAATCTTAAAGGACTTATTACAATTAAAGATATTGAAAAGCAGATTAAATATCCTAATTCAGCAAAAGATGCACAGGGAAGACTTCTTTGTGGTGCTGCTGTAGGTATTACTGCAAATGTACTTGACCGTGTTGAAGCACTGGTTAATGCAAAAGTCGATGTTGTTGTTATGGATTCAGCACATGGACATTCAGCAAATGTAATCAGAACAGTTAAGATGGTTAAAGATGCTTATCCTGATTTACAGGTAATAGCAGGTAATGTTGCAACAGGTGAAGCTACAAGAGCTCTTATTGAAGCCGGTGTTGATGCTGTTAAAGTTGGTATCGGACCTGGTTCAATCTGTACTACACGTATCGTTGCAGGTATCGGTGTGCCACAGATTTCAGCTGTTATGGATTGTTATGAAGTAGCAAAACAATACAATATCCCGATTATTGCAGATGGTGGTATTAAATATTCAGGAGATATGACAAAGGCTATTGCAGCAGGTGCAAATGTATGTATGATGGGAAGCATTTTTGCAGGCTGTGACGAAAGTCCTGGAACATTTGAATTATATCAGGGAAGAAAATATAAAGTATATCGTGGAATGGGTTCAATTTCTGCAATGGAGAACGGAAGTAAAGACCGTTATTTCCAGGAAAATGCAAAGAAACTTGTTCCTGAAGGTGTAGAAGGCCGAGTTGCTTATAAAGGAACAGTTGAAGATACAGTATTCCAGTTAATGGGTGGTCTTCGTTCAGGTATGGGTTACTGTGGAACTTCTACAATAGAAGAATTAAAACAGAATGGTAAGTTTGTTAAAATTTCAGCAGCTTCATTAAAAGAAAGTCATCCTCATGACATTCATATTACTAAGGAAGCACCTAACTACAGTGTGGCTGATAACTAGAAATTATGGCAAACAGAAAAGTTAAGGTATCGGTTAAAATTAAAAGATATTTTCGCAGGTCAGGTAAACAGATTATATTTTTGATTCTGGCATTGGTTGTTATTGTTATACTGGCAGGATATTTCCTTTCGGGTAAAAGCGGTTATCTGCCATTTTTATCAAAAAGAAATGATTCAGAGTCAGTTCAAAAACCTGAGCTTGATGTCGAACTTCTTACAATAAATGATTATTCAAGACCCGGCATTGCACTTGATAAAATAAACGGTATTGTAATTCATTATACCGCCAATCCGGGGAGCACTGCGAAACAGAACAGAGATTATTTTGAAGGCTTAAAAGACAGCCGCACGACTAAGGCGAGCAGTCATTTTGTAATTGGTCTTGATGGTGAGATTATTCAGTGTATTCCAAGTTCTGAAATTTCTTATGCTTCGAATGACAGGAATTACGATACCTTATCTGTTGAATGCTGCCACCCTGATGAAAGTGGCAGATTTAATACCAAAACATATAATTCACTCGTACATTTAACTGCATGGCTTTGTGTTAAGTTTAATGTCAAAACAGAAAATGTTATAAGACATTATGATATAACAGGAAAACTGTGTCCAAAATACTATATAGAAAATCAGGACGAGTGGGATAAATTCATTGAAGATGTCAATCGTTATATTAACAAGTAAGACAGATGATCGCGGCTGCCATGGCAATATTGCCGTGCAGGTGAGGAAAGTCCGGGCTTCACAGGGCAGAATGCCGGATAACGTCCGGTGGAGGTGACTCCAAGGATAGTGCAACAGAAATATACCGCCACATTTATGTGGTAAGGGTGGAAGGGCAGTGTAAGAGACTACCGCCTGTATGGTAACATACAGGGCATATGTAAACCCCATTCGAAGCAAGACCATAGAAAAACTATAGATTTGCCCGGTCTGTTTTTCGGTGGGTCGCTAGAAGCTGCCGGTAACGGCAGAAGTAGATAGATGATCATCCAACGACATAACCCGGCTTACCGTTTTGCTTGTTATAATTTATAAATAATTAGTAAATTTCACTTATCTTTAGTATTCGTTTGCTTTAGATAAGTGATTTTTATTTGTCTTCACGCATTGCCAAACTCATTGTTTTTTGCTATAATATATAAGATTATGTAATTTATTATTCGACTTGATTAAAATTTTGGAGGTACAGTATGAATTATTTACAAGCGATAATAATGGGAATTGTACAGGGAGCCGCTGAATTTCTGCCAATAAGCAGTTCTGGACATCTTGCCATTTTTTCAAAAATCTTTGGATTAAGTGAGCCTGATTTAACATTTGATATTCTGCTTCATGTAGGTACACTTCTGGCAATATTTATTGTATATTGGAACGATATTAAGAAACTTGTCATTGAAGGTTTTGGTATTATAGGTGATTTTTTTGTAAATGCAGCTGTTTTTGTAAAGAAGCTCTTTACAAAGGATAATACATTAAAATACAGGAAAGTTGTTAATACATCATATCGTAAATTTGTTATGCTTATTATAGTTTCCACAATTCCTACAGGCATTATAGGAATACTTGTAGATGATATTGTTGCCAATGTAAAGACAAATCTTTTGATTGTTGGTGTTTGTCTTCTCATAACATCATGTCTGCTTTTGATTTCCGATTATGTTGAGCCAGGAAACAAAAAACCTAAAAATATAACATACACTAACGCATTTGTTATTGGTATATGCCAGGGATTTGCGACACTTCCTGGAATTTCAAGGTCAGGAACAACAATAACAGCATGTCTTGTAAGTAAGTTTGACAGAAAGCTCGCAGTTAAATATTCATTTATAATGTCTATTCCTGCTGTTCTTGGTGCGGCGGTTCTGGAACTTAAAGATTTTTTTGCAACAATAGGTGAGTGTAAATATCTGGGACAGTATTTAGTTGGTACTCTGGTAGCAGCTGTTGTTGGTTTTATCTGTATTAAAGTGTTAATGATTTTAGTTCGTAATAATAAATTTAAATATTTTGCATATTACTGTATTGCTGCCGGTGCAGTTTCAATAGTTCTGCATTTTGTAATGTAATACATAAGCTGCATAAGGTGGAGGGAATCTGCTGTGTCTACATCAAAAAGAAAGCAGATGCCTGTACGGGCATCAGGCAATAACAGAAAATCACAGGACTATGACAACAGAATGGAAAATTCTGTTATAAGAGAAGTGAAATTGCTTGTATTTCTGGGAGTATGTATATTGCTTTTTCTGGGGAATTTTGGCTGGGCAGGAATCGGAGATACTGGAATCAACTGGATTAGCAACAGACTTAAGGGGCTTATCGGAATTATGGAATATGTATTGCCTGTCTATATGTTTATTTCAGCATTATATATGTACGCCAATCCTACAAACCGAAAGGTCAGATTTAGAATAATACTTTCAGCGTTATTAGGTCTGGAGATTATTTTATTTATACAGTTTCTCAGTGGAAGTTCTAACATGGAATTAAAATGGAGTGAATACTACAAAAATAGTATGGAAAGCTTGTTTACTGCTGGTGCAATAGGCGGTAAAATAGCATCTTTAATTTATTCTGTTGTAGGTCTTGTAGGTGGTTTTATATTGCTTATTTTGGGACTTATAATAATCTGTATTCTTTTGACTGAGAAATCTTTTGTAAATCAGGTAAAGAAGGCAGGACAGAAAAGCTCTGCCGCTATTGAAGAAAATATTCAGAGAAACAGGCAGAACAGGAATTATTCAAAAAAGAGTTATAACAGGGATTACTATTCTTATGCTAATAATTCCAATAATCATGAGAGAAAATCTAAAAATGCAGAAGAAAGAAAATCTGCAAACGGAATGTCTCTTATAACATTAGAAAATAAAGAAAAGAAAATTCATAAGAAAAATGTAAATTGTGAAGATGAAATGCATGAATTGTTTGCAGATAACATAGAGCAGACTTCCACAGATAATAATAATAATAATAATAATGCGGATACTATATCTGCCGGAAATTCAGAAGATTTTGGAATGCAGTTTACAATAAAAAAAGATGGCAGGGAATACTCATTTGATGAAAGTATTAATCAAAATGATTTGGTACAAAGCAATACTGATGCAATGGAAGAACTTGTTCCACCTGATGATTCAATTCCTGAATTTAAATCTAATACATCACAAAAGCCTAAGAAGAGCAAAAAAGAGTTGAAAAATGACTGTTTAACATCTGATTCTAAAGCTGATGATGCATTTATACATAATAAAAATAACAAAAACGCTGATTTAGGTTCAGAGCCGGTGTATGAAAAACCGCCATACGATTTGCTTAAGAAAAATGATAAAAAATCTGTTGAGTCAGATGCTTATCTTCGTGAAATGGGAATGACCCTTCAAAGAACACTGCAAAGCTTCGGGGTTAATGTTACAGTAACAAATGTAAGCTGCGGGCCGTCAGTTACAAGATATGAACTTCAGCCTGAACAGGGAGTTAAAGTCAGCAAAATAACAAATCTTGCTGATGATATTAAATTGAATCTTGCTGTTTCTGATATAAGAATTGAAGCTCCAATTCCTGGAAAAGCTGCAGTAGGAATTGAAGTTCCAAACAGAAAGTCAAGTCCTGTGCTTTTGCGTGAATTGTTGGAAAACAAACAGTTTGAAGCTGCAAAGTCATCACTTACATTTGCAGTGGGAAAAGACATTTCAGGCAATATAATATTTGGAGATATTGCCAAAATGCCGCATCTGCTTGTTGCAGGTGCTACCGGTTCAGGAAAGTCAGTGTGTATAAATACAATTATTATGAGTCTTTTGTATAAGGCGGACCCAAAAGATGTAAAACTTATTCTTATAGATCCTAAAGTTGTAGAACTTAGTATATATAATGGGATACCACATATGTTTATACCTGTTGTTACAGACCCTAAAAAGGCTGCCGGGGCATTAAACTGGGCAGTCGTTGAAATGGATGACAGATATAATAAGATGTCTGAAATGGGAGTCAGGGATTTAGAAGGTTATAACAGAAAAGTTGAAGCTCTGCCTGATGATATGGAAGATAAACCTGAACCATTTTCGAGGTTAGTTATTATAGTAGACGAGCTTGCTGATTTAATGATGGTGTGCGGTAATGAAGTTGAGGCTGCAATATGCCGTCTGGCACAGAAAGCGCGTGCTGCGGGAATTCATTTGATTCTTGCAACACAAAGACCATCTGTAGATGTAATTACAGGTCTTATTAAGGCGAATATGCCATCCAGAATAGCCTTTGCAGTTTCATCAGGTGTCGATTCAAGAACAATAATTGATATAAATGGTGCCGAGAAGTTATTAGGAAAGGGCGATATGTTGTTTTATCCGTCATCATATCCAAAGCCTGTCAGAGTACAGGGGGCTTTTGTATCAGATAAAGAAGTGGCAGATGTAGTAGAGTTTCTTTCAGAACAAAATACAATAGAAGTTTCTGCACAGGAAATTGAGCAGAGAATGAATGCAGTTGCGGCATCTTCTGTAGAATCTGCAAGAGGTTCTGACGGATATGATGATTATTTTGTTAAAGCAGGAGAATTTGTCATAGAAAAAGGAAAAGCATCAACAAGCATGATACAGAGAGTGTTTAAGGTTGGATTTAACAGGGCTGCACGTATAGTCTCCCAACTTGAAGAGGCCGGTGTTGTAGGACCGGAAGAAGGAACAAAACCACGAAAAGTAATTATGTCTCAGGAAGAATTTGAGCAGTTTGTGGAAGAGTCAGTTTAATAAAAGATAATAAAGGTCTTTTACCTGCATCTAAACAGACTTATGTGGTTTTAGACCTTTTGGCTTTGGCATAAAAATATACGATATATGGAGGAATTATTTATGAAGTCAGATATTGAAATTGCACAGGAAGCGGTTTTGGAGCCGATTACAAAAGTGGCTGCTTCTTTAGGTATTGAAGAAGATGATTTAGAATTATATGGAAAATATAAAGCTAAGTTTTCAAATGAATATCTTGAGAAAATTAAGAATAACAAAGACGGAAAACTTATTCTTGTTACTGCAATTAATCCTACACCGGCAGGTGAAGGCAAAACTACTACAAGTGTAGGATTAGGACAGGCATTTGGTAAACTCGGTAAAAAAGCAATTATAGCATTAAGAGAGCCTTCACTTGGACCTTGTTTTGGCATTAAAGGTGGTGCTGCCGGAGGCGGATATGCCCAGGTAGTTCCGATGGAAGATTTAAATCTTCATTTTACAGGTGATTTTCATGCCATAACAAGTGCAAATAATCTTCTTGCTGCAATGCTTGATAATCATATCCAGCAGGGTAATTCACTTAATATTGATACACGACAGATTATCTGGAAAAGATGTATTGATATGAATGACAGAGTCCTTCGTAATGTCGTTGTAGGTCTTGGTGCAAAAACAGACGGTGTTGTAAGAGAAGACCATTTTGTTATATCTGTTGCATCTGAAATAATGGCAATTCTCTGTCTTGCAGAAAATATGCATGATTTAAAAGAAAGACTTGGAAAGATTATAGTAGCTTATAATTATGCCGGAGAACCTGTCACTGCAAAAGATTTACAGGCAGTAGGTGCTATGGCAGCATTACTAAAAGATGCAATTAAGCCAAATCTTGTCCAGACACTTGAACATACACCTGCAATTGTGCATGGCGGGCCATTTGCAAATATTGCTCATGGCTGTAACAGTGTAAGAGCAACTAAGGCGGGATTAAAGATGGCTGATTATGTAATAACAGAAGCTGGTTTTGGTGCAGATCTGGGTGCTGAGAAGTTCTTTGATATTAAATGCCGTATGGCAGGACTTAATCCTGACGCTGTAGTTTTGGTTGCTACAATAAGAGCATTAAAATACAATGGCGGTGTTGCAAAAGAAGATTTATCAGAAGAGAATTTAGATGCGTTAAAAAAAGGTATCATAAACCTTGAAAAACATATTGAGAATCTTCATAAATATGGTGTTCCTGTCGTTGTTACACTTAATGCGTTTGTGACAGATACAGATGCAGAAGTAGAATATGTTAAAAACTTCTGTGAAGAGAGAGGCTGTTCATTTGAAATTTCAAATGTATGGGAAAAGGGCGGCGAAGGCGGAATTGCCCTTGCACAGAAAGTTTTAGAGACATTAGAGACAAAAGAGAGCAATTTCAAAGTGCTTTATGAAGATAAATTATCAATAGAAGATAAAATAAACTGCATAGCTAAAGAAATTTACGGTGCAAAAGAAGTTGTGTTTACACCGGCAGCCAAAAAGACAATGGCAAACATAGAAAAACTTGGTTTTTCAGATTTCCCTGTATGCATGGCAAAGACACAGTATTCATTATCGGACAATGCTAAATTATTAGGCTGTCCTAAAGATTTCACAATGACAGTCAGAGAAATATATGTATCTGCCGGTGCAGGATTTGTTGTCGCACTTACAGGTTCAGTAATGACTATGCCGGGTCTTCCAAAAACACCGGCTGCATTTGGTATTGATGTAGATGATTGTGGAAAAATTATCGGATTATCATAAGAAAGGGGCAGAATTATGGCTAAAATAATTGATGGAAAAGCTATTTCAACAGCGATTAAAGATGAATTAAAGGAAAAGGTTGCAGTTCTTAAAGCAGAGGGCACTGATATATGCCTTGCAGTTATCCAGGTAGGTGATGACCCTGCATCAAGCGTATATGTACGCAATAAGAAAAATGCCTGCGCATATGTCGGAATTGAATCTTTGTCATATGAACTTCCTGAAAGTACAACTCAGGAGGAATTACTTGAATTGGTAAAGAAATTAAATAATGATGATAAGGTAAATGGAATTTTAGTTCAGCTGCCGCTTCCTTCACATATTGACGAAGATACGGTTATTAAGGCTATATCTCCTTCTAAAGATGTAGACGGTTTTCATCCGCAAAGCGTTGGTGCGTTAAGTATCGGTCAGCCGGGATTTGTATCATGTACTCCGGCAGGTGTTATACAGCTTCTTAAACGCTCAGGCGTTGAAATAGAAGGAAAAGAATGTGTTGTTATCGGAAGAAGCAACATAGTAGGAAAACCTATGGCGCAGCTTTTATTACAGGAAAACGGTACTGTTACAATTGCACATTCAAGGACTAAAGATTTAAAGGAAGTAGCAAAAAGAGCCGATATATTAGTTGTTGCTATTGGAAAACCTAAATTTATAAACAAAGATTATATTAAAGATGGCGCAGTAGTAATTGATGTTGGAATCCACAGAATGGAAAACAAAAAGTTATGCGGTGATGTAGATTATGATGATGTTATAGATAAGGTAAGTGCAATTACACCTGTTCCGGGTGGAGTTGGACCTATGACAATTGCAATGCTGATGAACAATTGTGTGGAATCACTGAAATTGCAGAAATAATAAGGGGTTTTGGTTATGGTTTGTAAAAGATGTAATGAAGAAATAGAAGATGGAAGAGTTTATTGTCCAAAATGCGGATTAGAGCTTCATTATGTTCCGGATTACAACGAAGTAGATGAAGAACTTGACAAAAATATGAAAGATTTAACTAAAGATGTTGCAAATGAAAATGCACAGCAAAACGGTGAAGATGATGAAGACTGGGAAGAATTTCACCTTGTAAAAGAAATGACTCCAAAACAGAAAAAGATGCAGATTATTGCAAAAATAACTGCAATGTCAGCGTTTATAGTAGTGCTTATTGTGTGTGTGATTTCATACTTTGTAATACAGAGCAGAAATAATTCTTTTGATGTGCAGCTTTCAAAGGCTTCAAAATATGTTTCAGATAATAACTTTTCAAAAGCGGTTGTTTCATATGAAAATGCAATAAATAAAGCTAAAACTTCTGCACAGAAGGCAGCCGCTGCAAAGCAGCTCGGATTATTTTATGCTGATAATTCAGATACAAAAAATGCGGTTTATTATCTGGAACTTGCAGTAGATAACAATTGTCTTGATACAGATTTGGTTAAGACTTTAGTCGGCTTATATGAATTACAGGGGAATTCTGATTCAATAAAAAAACTTGCAAAAGTTGCATCAAATGATGAGACATATTCATTATTTGAAAAGTACCTGTTAAACCAGCCTGTGTTTAATTACAAATCAGGAACATACAACGAATATCTTTCTGTTGAAATTACATCAGAAAATAACGAAACAATACACTACACACTGGATGATTCTCCTGCAACAACAGAGTCAGGTGTATATGAAGGTCCAATTGAAGTAAAAGATGGAACAACTGTTATACATGCAATTACTGTTAATGAGAATAATCTTGTAAGTGAGGAAATTGTGACAACATATGTAGTACAGTCTGTTGGCGGAATGAAGCCTGTAATATCTCCTGACAGCGGAGAATATACAGATTTTACAAAAATAACCATAGATGATATATCTGCTAACTGTAAAATTTATTATACAATTGACGGAACTGAACCGGATGAAAATTCAACAGAATACACTCAGCCGTTTGAGATGCCTGTTGGAAATCATGTTGTAAAAGCTGTTTCCATAAACACAGACACAAAGGTTAAAAGTGAAGTTGTTTCAAAAATATATAATCTTGATATTTCATCAAAATATGATACTTCTAAAGCTATACAGTATGTCATGACGCAGCTTCAGAAAAGAAATGAAGTTTTAAACAGTTCAGGTGCAAAAGCTGACGGTACAAGTTGTGTACTTCAGTTTGACGAAGAGGTATCAATTGCTTCACAGAACTATTATATTATGCATAAGTATACAAATCAGGGGGGACAGCTTATAGATACAAATGTCTGCTATGCGGTCAATATATCTAACGGAGATGTGTTCCTTGCAAACAAGGTAAAAGATGGAATATATAATCTTGATGTTTTTTGATAATATATATATACTCCTTTTTGATTAGTTTTTCATTCCTATATTAAAAATGTTCAACAAAATTATAATAAGGGTTACAAAATGCTTGAAAAATATATAAAAAAAGAGTAAACTATAGTAGCAAAATTAATTTTGAAAAGGAGAATGAAAATGAGTTACGTTGATGAAGTGCTCGAGAGAGTAAAAACAAAAAATGCAGCTGAACCAGAATTTCTTCAGGCAGTTGAAGAAGTATTAGAGACAATCAGACCTGCAATTGAAGCTAAGGAAGAATTCTATAAGAAAGAAGCTTTACTTGAAAGATTGACAGAGCCTGAAAGAGTTGTTCGTTTCAGAGTTCCTTGGGTAGATGATAAAGGTCAGGTTCAGGTAAATATTGGTTACAGAGTACAGTTTAACAGTGCAATCGGACCTTACAAGGGAGGACTTCGTTTCCATCCATCTGTAAACCTTGGTATTATTAAATTTCTTGGATTTGAGCAGATTTTCAAAAACTCATTAACAAGTCTTCCAATCGGTGGCGGTAAAGGTGGTTCTGATTTCGATCCTAAGGGTAAATCAGACCGTGAAGTTATGGCATTCTGCCAGAGCTTTATGACAGAGCTTTGCAAACATATCGGAGCTGACACTGATGTACCTGCCGGTGATATCGGTGTAGGTGGAAGAGAAATCGGATATATGTTTGGACAGTATAAGAGAATCCGCAACTTATACGAAGGTGTACTTACAGGTAAAGGATTAACATATGGTGGTTCTCTTGCCCGTACAGAAGCTACAGGTTATGGTCTTCTTTACATAACAGAAGAATTAATGAAATGCCATGGCGAATCAATGGAAGGTAAGACAATTGTTGTTTCAGGTGCCGGTAATGTTGCAATCTATGCTATCCAGAAAGCACAGCAGTTAGGTGCTAAAGTTGTAACATGTTCAGATTCAACAGGTTGGATTTATGACCCAGAAGGAATTGATGTTGACCTTCTTAAAGAGGTTAAGGAAGTTAAGAGAGCTCGTTTGACAGAATATGCTGCCACAAGAAAGAGCGCAGAATATCATGAAGGACGCGGTGTATGGCAGGTTAAGTGTGATATCGCACTTCCATGTGCTACACAGAACGAATTACATCTTGATGATGCTAAACAGCTTGTTGCTAACGGATGTAAAGCAGTTTGTGAAGGTGCTAACATGCCTACAACATTAGAAGCTACAAAATACTTACAGGAAAATGGAGTATACTTCATCTGTGGTAAAGCATCAAATGCCGGTGGTGTTGCTACAAGTGCTCTTGAAATGTCACAGAACAGCGAGAGATTAAGCTGGACATTCGATGAAGTAGATGCTAAATTAAAGAATATCATGGTAAATATTTATCATAATATTGATGATGCTGCTAAGCGTTATGGCAAAGAAGGCGACTATGTAACAGGTGCAAATATTGCAGGTTTCGAAAAAGTTGCTGAAGCTATGATAGCTCAGGGTATTGTTTAATTAATAACTCTTAATTTAATAAAATAATAAATTGGGAAGTCCTGAAAATGTTGTGTTTTCAGGGCTTCTTTTTTAATGAATTTATTTGTAAAACCATTGACAAAATATAAAATAATTTTTTTATATAAAAAACACTTGAAATTTTACTCAAAAAAGTGTATTATATATTCAGATGCAAAGAGGCATTGCGATTATTGGTCGCAGTGTCTCTTTTTTTACTTTATACGGGCAATTTGTCAAAGTACATGCTTGTATGAGACTGTGGTTGCTGCCGCAATAATTTAAGAAACTTACAAAGCTGTTTCTGATAGTTTAAAATGAAAAAAGAATGATGCAGGTGATGAAATTGGAAAAGTTAGAAGTTAAAGAATGGATGGCTATAAATCGTGTAATATATAAGATTTATGGCGAAGAAATGTTTGATGTCATGCGTTCGGATTTTCTGGAGCACATAAATATGTTCATTGATTTTGACAGTGCATATTTTTACATAGCAGATAAAGATAATGAACTCATTTTTGAAAAACCTGCAGTTTTTCAGTGTGAGGCCCCGGATAAAATTAACTTAAATGGAGTACCTGATTTAGCAGAAATCGTTCAGAATAAGAAGAGCATAGTATTTAGGGAGACCGACATAGTAGAACGGGAGGCATGGCCTTCAACGCAGAATTATAAATTATATTACAGACCTAACAACTGGCATTACGGAATGCGCCTTATAATAGCGAAGGATAAGCACATTTTAGGTATGGTTACATTGTTTCGCTCAATAAGTAAAAAGAATTTTGATATAAATGATGTGCTCATGCTTGATTTATTTAAAGATCATCTTGCACTTCGTTTAAGCAATGAGTTAAATGCAAAGAAAAATATTAATGTCGCAAGTTCAGTTTCATTTGATAAAACAGCGGAAAAATATGAGCTTACTAAAAAAGAGAGGGTTGTTCTTGAGATGCTTTCGCATGGAGAAAGTGCTGAACAGATAAGTGGACAGCTGGATGTTTCTGTCAATACCGTTAAGAAACATACCGTCAATATATATAGGAAACTTGGCATCAATAAACGCATTCAGTTGTTCCAGATGTTTTCAAGTTAGTTAAAGTTACAGTATAAGGGAAAGAAAAGGCGTTTTGGTCATTTTCTTTCCCTTATATTAGTGTATGCTGTTTTTATTATGAATACTTTTTAAATATTTTTTTCTTTTTGCTCCCTTTTTAATATTTATTATTGAAAATTTATCAAAAATGCTTTAAAATAGAAAGTAATGTACAGCTTACTTTAAAATAGCAGGTTTTGTACGATTTTATTGTATAATTGCAGCAAAAAGCTGCGGATTCATTAAGGAGGAGACGGTATGTATAAGATTACAAAGGCAAAACTGCTTGCAGATAAGATTTATCTTATGGATGTAGTTGCACCTCGTGTTGCAAAATGTTGTCTGCCGGGACAGTTTGTAATTGTAAAAATTGATGAGAAGGGAGAAAGAATTCCACTTACTATTTGTGACTATGACAGAGAAGCTGAGACAGTAACAATAGTAGTGCAGGCTGTTGGTGCTTCATCACAGAGAATGCTCGATTTAAAAGAAGGCGATTCTTTCTGCGATTTTGTAGGACCACTTGGTAAACCTTCAGAATTTATAGATGAAGATATTGAAGAATTAAAGAAAAAGAAAATCCTTTTTGTTGCAGGGGGACTTGGAACAGCACCTGTATATCCACAGGTAAAATGGCTTCATGAGCATGGTATTGAAGCTGATGTTATTGTTGGTGCCAAGACTAAAGACCTTGTTATATTAGAAGATGAAATGAAAGCTGTTGGTAATCTTTACATAACAACAGATGATGGAAGTTACTGCAATAAAGGTATGGTAACTGAAATGATAAAAACTCTCGTTAATGAGCGTGGAAATAAATATGATGTCTGTGTTACAATAGGACCTATGATAATGATGAAGTTTGTTTGTCTTCTGACAAAAGAACTTAATATTCCAACAATTGTAAGCATGAATCCAATCATGGTTGATGGTACAGGTATGTGCGGTGCATGTCGTCTCAATGTTGGTGGAGAAATTAAATTCGCCTGCGTTGATGGTCCTGAATTTGACGGACACCTTATCAATTTTGATGAGGCAATGAAAAGACAGCAGATGTATAAGACTGAAGAAGGAAGAGCAATGCTCAAGCTTCAAGAAGGAGACACTCATCATGGTGGCTGCGGAAATTGTGGAGGTGACAACTAATGGATGTTATGAAGAAAGTACCTGTAAGAGAGCAGGAACCTGCTGTTCGTGCTAAGAACTTTGAAGAAGTATGTTTAGGATATAATAAAGAAGAAGCAGTAAGTGAAGCAAGCCGCTGCCTTAACTGTAAGAATGCACAGTGTGTAAAAGGCTGTCCTGTTTCTATTTCAATTCCTGATTTTATTGCCCAGGTTAAAGAAGGTAATTTTGAAGAAGCTTATAAAGTAATTGGCGAATCATCTGCACTTCCTGCAGTATGTGGACGTGTTTGTCCACAGGAAAGCCAGTGTGAAGGTAAATGTATCCGTGGAATTAAAGGTGAAGCTGTATCAATCGGTAAGCTTGAGAGATTTGTTGCTGACTGGGCAAGAGAAAATAATATCAAACCTAAGAAAGCTGAGAAGACAAATGGTCATAAAGTTGCTGTTATCGGTTCAGGTCCTGCAGGACTTACATGCGCGGGTGATCTTGCAAAATTAGGCTATGAAGTTACAATTTTTGAAGCTCTTCATGAGGCTGGAGGTGTTTTAGTTTATGGTATTCCGGAATTCCGTCTTCCTAAAGAAAAAGTTGTTAAGGCCGAAATTGAAAATGTAAAAGAACTTGGTGTTAAGATTGAGACTAATGTAATTGTTGGTCGTTCTGTTAAAATAGACCAGTTAATTGAAGATGAAGGATTTGAAGCAGTATTTATCGGTTCAGGTGCCGGTCTTCCTAAATTCATGGGAATCCCTGGTGAGAATGCAAACGGTGTATTCTCTGCAAATGAGTACCTTACAAGAAATAACCTTATGAAAGCTTTTGATGATTCATACGATACACCTATCGTTGGCGGCAAAAAAGTTGCTGTTATCGGTGGTGGTAATGTTGCAATGGATGCAGCAAGAACAGCATTAAGACTTGGAGCTGAAGTTCATATTGTTTATCGTAGAAGTGAAGAAGAACTTCCAGCCAGAGTTGAAGAAGTTCATCATGCAAAAGAAGAAGGAGTTATTTTCGACTTACTTACAAACCCAACAGGCATTGTAGCTGACGATAACGGCTGGGTTAAAGGAATGACATGTGTTAAGATGGAACTTGGTGAGCCTGATGCATCTGGAAGAAGAAGACCTGTTGCAATTGAAGGTTCTGAATATGAACTTGAAGTTGATACAGTAATTATGGCTTTAGGTACATCACCAAACCCACTTATTTCATCAACTACAGAAGGTCTTGAAGTTAATAAATGGAAATGTATTGTTGCAGATGAAGAACTTGGTAAGACATCAAAAGAAGGTGTTTATGCCGGTGGTGATGCTGTAACAGGTGCAGCTACAGTTATTCTTGCAATGGGTGCAGGAAAAGCAG
>CAJJNI010000016.1 GCA_905193085.1 uncultured Lachnospiraceae bacterium
AATTGAGATTATTTTTTTATATTTAGTTAATTATTATAACAATATATTTGAATATAGATATTAATATATAATTTATCAAAAAAATAATAAATATATTATACAATTCAGAGGTTTTTACAAATTTCGATATTAATAATAATGTAAACGTTATCAGAAATAGTGTAGTTAAAACAAATTAAATCGAAATATGTATTAATAGTAATTTAACTTACAAAATGATAATGTCCAAAACTTTAAAAATATATTATAAAAGTTACAGCACATTAGGTAAGATGAGCTGTAAAATGATCGGATTAATTATAACTATAGGGGAGTGTAGTTATAGTTGTAGGGGAATTTATTGTATCAAGCATAAAAAGTGCTGAGTGTTATGGGGGAAATATTGTTTCGTGAAAACGTAAATATCTAAATAAGCCTATATTATTTAATATAGGCTTATTTAGATATTTTAAATTTATTAATGATTTTGATGCATAATATTGGGGTAAAATATATATAAATTAAAATATTATCCAAAATAAAACTTATTAATAAATCGTAAGGGGATTTTATGAAGTATAAAGTAAGAAGAGGCAGTGTAGGGCGTCCATTAGTAATAAAGAAATTAAAAAGGCCAGAAGGTACAATAACTATAAGATCTAAAAGGATAAGAGATAATAAAATAGCAAAAGAAATTATAAATATGATAAATGATGGCAAGGGGTATGATCAAATAGCAAAAGATTTAGGATTAACTAAAACAGAAGCATTAATAATAAATCAAAAAAATACTTTAAGGCATGGAAATAGTATTAACAGAACAAATATAAATGATATGATAAGCCTTGGTATTACAAGTAAAGAAATAAGTGAGATATTTAACTGTAAAGAAAGTGATGTTATATCAATTTGGAAAAATATAAATTATAGTAAAAATTTAGATATTGAAAAGGAAATAAATATTGCTATTAAAGTTAGGGATTTGTTAGAAAAACACTTTAACTTTAATGAGATATCACATGAACTAAAATTAAGTAGATATAAACTTTTTAAGGTATATAATAAATACTTTGAAAAATACAATGACGAAGTTATTGATTTTGATACTATTGATAAATTATTTAATCTTAAGTTAAATTATGATGATATTGCGAAGTTTTATAATATTCCTAAACAATATTTAATGGAATTAATTAATATGAATGAAAAAAGTAAGATTGAAAGAGATAAGAGTAAGACTAAAGAACAAAAAGTTACTAAAGATGAAGAAGATATACTAACAAAATCTTATAAGGCTAGTAATATAGACTTTCATGCTCGAAAATATAGCAAATAAAAAATTACCATATTAAATGATTAATATAGTCATTTAATATGGTAATTTTTTATGCATAAAAGTACTTTTATGACATGATGTCTAGGCGAAGCAAATTTTTATTATAGATATAAATAATATCAATAATTTCAGAAACGTAAAAAATGACATTTTGAGCAACGGATATGACCGAAACGGTAGCGAGTGTCATATCGTTGGCGACATGAGCGTAGCGAATTTTTTATATTTAGATTTTATATTATTTAAGAATATTACTTAGGGTTATAAAATATTTCGTATACACCTTTGTTAATATAATTTAAATTTTTATTTTTTATACTGTTTAACAAGTCTGTCTATTTCATTATCCATCATTTTCACTACAGATTCAGGAGCAATAATTTTAACACCCTCTCCGAGACCTATAATCCATGCAATAAACTGTCTGCTTACTGAAACTTCAACATTTACAACAAACTTTTCTTCTCCTGTGCGTATCATTGAAATATCTTTTCCAAACCGGTCTATCATTATTCCGGAATATGAATTATCACATTCTATACTCACCCATTCTTCCTTACCTGCATACATACCAAACATTTTTCTTGCATATGCAGCCATGTCAAATGCTTTAAATTCATGTTTTCCCTCTCTGCTTCTTCCATTTGCCTCGATATTAAGCATCTTATCTACCCGAAAATGTTTTATAATATCTTCGGTGCTGTCATATGCAATCAGATAATAATTCTCATCGTCCCACGACAATGACCAGGGACTTACTTCATACAATGCACCGTCATGTCTAAGTTCCATTTTCTTATCCACATTCCATTGAAAATACTGAAATGTTATCCTTGAATTTTGTGCTATTGCTGTATGTATCATGTCAACATTGTAATAAATACTTTCATTCATTGTCTTTACTCTGCCAGCAACAAATACCTGTCTGTGAAGCTGTGATGCCTCATACTTACTTGCTAAAGCCTCAATCTTTTTAATCAATTCGTCAGATTTCTTTGTTGTTATAAATTTTGCTGCCTGTACTGAATCAACAAGCAACTTAAGCTCAGCCAGTTCAAACTGCCTGCTTCCTATATGATAATGGTATGTCCTCTCTTCCTGTATACCTATTATATCTAACCCATATAATCGTAAATTTTCTATATCACTATAGACACTTTTTCGTTCTGCATTTACACCATATGAAGCTAACGCATCTATTATTTCAGGCATAGTAATACTATGTGTATCATCTGTGCGTTCAAGCAAAATTTTCATAAGATATATCAATTTTAATTTTTGATTTGATGACCTTGGCATAAGACCCCTCCTGTAAATTTTAATAAAACTACACTCATTATAACTCATTTATTTTCAAAAGTCGCTGTTTTTTGTATATAATGTTAAGTAATAAATAAAAGCAGATAATACAACACCCATAATGATTGTAATATCTGCTTTTCAACTAATTATTCCCCAACATATTTTCTATAAATATCCCATACCCCTTTGCAGGGTCATTCACGAACACATGTGTGACTGCGCCTATTATTTTTCCATTCTGTAATATTGGAGAACCACTAAGTCCCTGGACTATGCCGCCGGTTTTATTAAGAAGTTCCTGGTCTGTTACTTCTAATACTATACCTTTATTTCCTTTATCGCTTTTGTTTATATCGACTATCTCAATTTCGTATTGTCTTACCTGCCCATCTATGCATGACTGTATTATTGCTTTACCTTTCTTAATTTCTTCTTTAGAAGCTATTTCTACAGCCTGTGTATCACTGAGATAATCTGGAACTTTTAATAATTTGCCTTTAATTCCAAAATCTGTATTATCTGTTATCTGACCTATTTTCTGCTCTTCATTGTAGTCTATCATTCCTATAAGTTCACCGGGTTTTCCCCTCTCTCCCTTAACGATTGAAATTATTTCTGTATTAAATAACTGACCGTTATTAACTTCCATTAAAAGACGTGTATCTATGTCAGTTATGCCATGTCCCAATGCGCCATAACTTCCATCACCTCTAATATAAGTAATCATGCCAACTCCCTGAGTGTTGTCTCTAATCCATATGCCAATCTTATATTCATCTGCTGATGTCTGTACAGGTTTTATTTTGACTTTTATATTTTCATTATTTCTCCTGATTCCAAGAACAAGTTCATCACTTCCAAATTGATTTATCTTATCTACTAATTCAGCTTTTGTTTTTACATTCTCCTGATTTACACTTACTATATAATCTCCGCTCTTGACTATATTTTCTGCCGGTGAATACTCTGCATTATCCATTCCGTATACTGAACCTGTTCCTATTACCATTACTCCATTTGTTTCTACATAAATTCCAACAGGACAGCCTGCAGGAATTATTTTTTTATCCTCTATAACATTTATTTCTACTTCTTTTAAATTAATGAGTCCAAATAATTTGTATTCCGCAGTAAATGTACCAACATTTGAAAATGTATAGCTTGAAATATCATTACTTATGTTAATCTGGTTTTCTGGAATTTTTTCACCTGAACCACCATCGGACATAACCGCTTTAGCATCAACAAATACACTGCATATACCGAGATTATGTTTAAATTCATCGCCTGATTTTATCATTATAGAATCAGGAATCATTTTTTTAATGCCATTGTATGCATAATAACCCGTAAAACACAAGACGACAGCTAATATTACTAAAAGCCATCGTCTGTAAATTTTTAAACTCTTCACTTTATCACATCCTCACAAACGATTTCATATTGTTAGTATGTTTAAAAGTGAGTTTTTCACACTGTATTATTTTACCTTTTTGCCAGACTTCTCATTTCTTTCGCATTATCCATTACAGTTTTTGTAATCTCAACACCGCCAAGAAGTCTTGCAAGTTCTGTATAAATTTCTTCTTCTGAAAGCTCGCGGATTGTTGTTTTCGTCATAACTTCACCATTATTTTCCATATTTTTTTCAATAAGGAAATGGCAATCCGACATTGCCGCAATCTGAGGAAGATGTGTTATACAAATAATCTGTTTATCTTTGGCAAGCATTCCCATTTTCTCAGATATTTTCTGTGCAGTCCTGCCGCTGATTCCAACATCAATTTCATCAAAAATCATTGTATCTACAAAGTCTTTCTTAGCAAGAACAGTCTTGATGGCAAGCATTATACGCGACAACTCTCCGCCTGATGCAACCTTGCCTAATGGCAGCAGAGGTTCGCCCGGATTAGTTGAAATAACAAATTCAACATCATCAATTCCTTCTGCACTAAATGTACGGTTCCTGTTAAACATAATATCAAACTGTACATCAAGAAAATTCATGTCAAGCAATGCATTTTTAATTTCTTCTGAAAGTCTGCCGGCATATTTTTTACGAATTTCAGTTAAAACCTGTGATATTTCAGTCATGTCAAGTTCACACTGTTTTATTTCTTCTTTTAATTCTGTCACATTCTGAGCAAAATTTATCAGTTCATCACACTTTTGCTGTTTATTGGCACATTCTTTTAAAATCTGCTCTATCGTATTTCCATATTTGGACTTAAGATGATTTATCAAATCCAGACGCTGTGTAATTTCATGATATTCTTCTTCATCAAACTCAAATTCACTTATATAATCAGACAATTCTCTATTAAAATCTGATAATATATCTTCAACTGACAATAACTGCTCATTCATTGATTTTAATTTATCATCAAGTGATGCAACTGCTGCCATTTCTCTTACGCTATTTCCAATAAGCATGCCTGCACAGACTGAGTCTGAACCATCAAGCATACTATGTACCAAAGACAAAGAATCCGTTATCTTCTGTGAATTTTCCATTTTCTTATACTTAGCTTCGAGCAACTCATCTTCACCGACAGAAAGAGAAGCATTTTGTATTTCTTCTATTTCATATTGCAAAAATGATATTTCTCTTTCTCTGGAACTTTCATCAAAATCAAGACTGTCTAATTTACTTTTTAATGCTGAATATTTTCTGTATAATTTTGCCATTTCAGCTTTTGGTTTACATAATTCATTTTTTGCAAATTCATCTAAGATTTCAAAATGCTTATGTTTATTAAGCAGTGACTGATGTTCATGCTGTCCATGAATATCAATTACAATGCCTGCAACTTCTTTTAGATTAGATACTGTTACCGTCTCGCCATTTATCTTGCTTATACTTCGGCCCGGTGTTATTTTTCTTGAAATAATAAGCTGATTATCTTCCGGGAAAATATCCATTTTCTCCAGTTGCTGTCTCTGATAATCATTATCAATTTCAAATACAAGCTCAACAAGAGCATACTCTGCTCCACTTCTGATAATGTCCTTACTTACTTTTCCCCCTAAAGCAAGATTAATCGAACCAATAATAATAGATTTACCTGCACCTGTTTCGCCTGTTATAATATTAAGACCTTCCTTAAATTCAACCTCTGCCCTGTCAACTAAAGCAAGATTCTTTACAGATAAACTCAGTAGCATTATTTACCTCCTCATATATTATTTATCAGATATGATGCACCGGAGGATAAACAGACATCAACTTGCGTATTTTATCCATAACTGTTTTTGTCTGGTCTGTTGTACGGATAGCACACATTATTGTATCATCTCCTGCTATACAGCCAACTATTTCATTCCAGCCCAGTGCATCTAAAGCTACAGCAACAGCCATAGCCATACCTGATACTGTTTTAATTACCAAAATATTCTGCGCCATATCCATCGACACAAAACCTTCCATAAGTATTCGTATATATTTCTCATTCAAATGGTCTTTATCTGACTTCATAAATGAATATTTCTGTCTGCCATTTGAAGACGGTACTTTTGTCAGATTCAATTCCCTTATATCTCTGGATACGGTTGCCTGTGTGACATTATAACCTGCCTCTTTTAAATTTCTGGCAAGCTCTTCCTGTGTTTCAATATCCATACTGCTGACTAATTCAATAATCTTTGTATGTCTTTCCCTTTTCATAATGCCACCCCTATATGCCCATTTTCTTACTCAGATTCTGAAGAAAACTGTCCTTATTTATCTTGATAATTTTAGTAACTAATTGTGATTTCTTAATCTCTATACAGTCTCCACCTTCTATGTTAAGAGCTCTTGATGCGTCAAAACTTACCATAGCCTCCGGAGAATTAACACAATGCCTTGACTCTGTATAAATACATATCTTATCTTCTGCATCAAGCACGATACTTCTGTTGTTGAGAGTATGTGAACAAATCGGTGTAACTACACTCATTCTGGCACATGGAGATACGATCGGACCTCCAGCAGACATGCTGTATCCGGTTGAACCGGTAGGTGTTGAAATTATTATTCCATCTGCCTCGTATGTAGCAAGGAATTTATCATTAACATATATATCATAATTAACAACCCTGAGTCCGCCGACACGACTGATAACTATATCATTCAATGCCAGATGAACTTCTGAATCTTCCAGACTGCTCTCAACCAATTTGCCTTCAAGCATCATACGCTCTTCTATCTCGTAATTATCGGCAATAAGTGCGTCCATAGCACTGTTTATATTATCTTTTCCTATCTCCGTAAGATAACCTAAAGTGCCAAGATTTATACCGAGTAAAGGCAGATTATACTTAACGGTATCATGTGCGGCCTGAATTAATGTTCCATCTCCACCAATAACAATAATAGCTTCCACACCTTCTAAAACATTTTCCAAATCATAATTTCTGGAATCAGCTTTATCAAATGATTTTTCAGGAATTACACACTCACACCCATGTTGTATCAGGTATTTCTGTATTCTTTTTGTAACTGATAAATTTTCATCTTTATCATAATTTGTAATAATTACACATTTTTTCATCTAAAAAGCACTCCGGTTACATATTTTTATCTGATTAGTTTAATTTTGTTCCACATTTAGTACAAAACTGTACATTTGAATCATAAACAATATTACAATTAGGGCATACTTTTCCTTCTACTACAGTCGAAGCTGCTGTCTGACTCTCAGCATTATCCTGCTCGCTATAGTTTACTTCAGTGTCGGCAGTATTTGAATTTTCGCCCTGTGCTGCACTATCTGCTGTATTTACAGCTTCACTCTGTGCTGCACTGTCTGCTGTATTTACAGCTTCACTCTGTGCTGCACTATCTGCACTTTCTGCTGTATTATTCTGTACTGTATTTTCATCTGATTCCGTTTTGTTATCTTTTGAAGCCTCATTTGCTGTGGAATCTGTCTTTGTAAGCTTTGCTCCACAACTTACGCAAAATGCTGCTCCCGGTGTAAGCTTTGCTCCACATGACGGACATGTACCTTTAACTTCTGAGAGCTGTTTTTCCAATGCTTCTATCTTTTCCTGAGCTGCTTTAATATTAGAAATTTCTGCAACAAATTCACTCTCAGGATTATTTCCAAACTGCTCGAAATACTTCTTACCGATAACACTGTACATTGCCTCTATAATCTTCTTCTGTTCGGAAATAGCACCGTTAATTCTTACATTATCCGCAACATTCTTAGTCATTGCAGAAGCTTCATGTCCTAATTTTGTTACTTTACTTGTTACATTACCAGCGATTTTACCAAAATCAAAAGCCATAATAATCTCTCCTTTATTTGTCTAATTCTTTATGTGCCAATTCTACAATCTGCTTAACATCTACAGGGATATCTTCATATAATCCCTCTGTATGATTCTGCAGATATAATAAATATTCTATATTTCCTTCCGGTCCTTTAATAGGTGAAAATTCAAGATTTAAAATACTAAATCCTATTGAAATTGCATATGAAATTACCATATTAATGACTTCTTCATGTACTGCTTTATCCCTTACCACACCTTTCTTCCCGACTTTCTCTCTTCCGGCTTCAAACTGCGGCTTGATAAGACAGCCTATCTGTCCGTCCGGGGTAAGCAGATTCTTAACAGGCAGCAAAACCTTTGTCAGTGAAATAAATGAAACATCTATAGATGCAAATTCTATTAAATCATCAATATCATCAGGTGTGACATAACGGATATTAGTTCTCTCCATGCATACAACTCTATCGTCCTGTCTTAATTTCCATGCAAGCTGTCCATGACCTACATCTACAGAATATACTTTAACTGCGCCATTCTGAAGCATGCAGTCAGTAAAACCTCCTGTTGATGCACCTACATCCATGCATACTTTACCGTCAAGAGTTACTCCGAACTCCTTCATGGCTTTCTCAAGCTTAAGACCTCCACGGCTTACATATGCAAGAGTATTTCCCTTAATTTCGATAGGCTTTGAAGGATCAAACATACTTCCTGCCTTATCTTCACGCTGTCCATCAACAAAAACATTACCCGACATAATAATTGCCTTCGCTTTCTCCCTTGATGGAGCAAGTCCTTTATTTACAAGTAATACATCTAATCGTTCTTTCATTCGTCATTCCTCACAAATTCCACTATTCTGTCTGTTATTGAATCTTCGTCCATATGAAGCATGTGAAGCAGCTCTGCCGGAGAACCATGCTGAACAAAACAGTCTTCTATTGCAACTGTCATAACCTTGCAGCCTTTACAATTATTATCAACAAACTCACGAACATGCTGGCCGAACCCTCCCGAACTTATGTTCTCTTCTAATGTGATAACATATTTATGAGTTTTTGTCAACTCTAAAATCATTTTTTCATCTATAGGCTTTGCAAATCTCGCATTTACAAGTGAGCAGAAATATCCAAGCCCGATAAGCTTTGTTCTGACTTTTGCTGCAACAGGCACCATATTTCCTATGGCAACAAGAGCTATATCCTGCTCTTCAAAAATCATCTCTGATTTACCAGGTTCAATTCTCTGACGAAGTTCCTCAAATTTTTCGCTTGCTTCTCCACGGGGATAGCGTACCGCTATCGGTCCGTCAAACCTCGCAGCAAATTTCATCATATCTGATAATTCCCATTTATTTTTTGGTGCCATAACGGTCATATTTGGAATAGATGATAAATATGACAAATCAAATATTCCCTGATGTGTTTCCCCGTCACTTCCTACGATTCCGGCTCTGTCAATTGCAAAAATCACATGGAGATTCTGCATACATACATCATGTATTATCTGGTCGTATGCTCTTTGAAGAAATGATGAATACACAGCAAATACCGGTTTAAATCCACCCATTGCCAGTCCTGCGGCAAATGTTACTGCATGCTCTTCGGCTATACCAACATCAAAAAAGCGCTCCGGAAACTGATTTGCAAACCGTTTCAGTCCACAGCCATCAGGCATTGCGGCTGTGATTGCAACTATTTTGTCATCTCTTTCTCCAAGCTTTCTTATAACAGTAGAGAAAACATCGGTATAGTGTGCCTTTGTCTTTTTAAATTTAGGTATTCCGGTTTCAATCTGGAAAGGTCCCGTACCATGAAATCTTGCAGGGTGATGTTCTGCAGGCGGATAACCTTTTCCTTTTTTTGTAATTACATGAACAATAACCGTATTATTAACTCTTTTTGCAATTTTAAATACTTTACATAACTTCTCAATATCGTGCCCGTCTATAGGTCCAAGATATGTAGCTCCCATGTCTTCAAATACTGATTCCGGCAGTACAAGCTGTTTTATACTGCTCTTGACATTTCGTATTCTGCCGACCATCTTATCGCCATATACGGGAATTTTTGAAATATTTTCGGTAACTTCATTTTTTAATTTTTCATATGATACCTGAGTTCTCACATTATTAAGAAGCATTGCAACTCCGCCGATATTTTTTGCTATCGACATTTCATTATCATTTAAAACTATAATAAAATTTTTCTTAAGTTCCATTGCATTATTAAGCGCTTCTAATGCCATTCCACCGGTCATTGCACCATCACCTATAACTGATACAACTTTATTATCTTCACCAAGCAAATCCCTCGCTCTTACGAAACCAAGTCCCGCTGAAATTGATGTAGAACTGTGACCCGTATTAAATGTATCACATGGACTCTCATCTGTCTTTGGAAAACCGCTCAGCCCACCGAATTTTCTTAATGTATCAAATTCATTTCTTCTTCCGGTAAGAATTTTGTGGGTGTATGACTGATGACCAACATCCCATATAATCTTATCTTTTGGAAGCTCAAGACTTAAGTGAAGCGCCATCGTAAGCTCAACAGCACCAAGATTGGATGCCAGATGCCCACCTGTACTGCTTATATTTTCTATTAAAAACTCCCTTATCTCCTCTGCTAAAAGAGGCAGTTGTTCTTTTGGAATTTTCTTTATATCATTTTCATGTTCTATTAAATCCAGTATCAAATCAAACGCCCCTTTTATTTTTTTCGGTTTATAAGTGAAGCAATGAGTTCTGATATAAATTCACTGTCTTTATTCAGTTTCTTCAAATTAGACATGGCATTTTCCGATATTCTCTCAACTTCTTTTCCTGCAGCCTCAATTCCAAGCAGTGTTACAAATGTAGTTTTATGGTTCTTCTCATCACTTCCTACAGGTTTTCCAAGTTCTTCTGTTGTACTTGTAACATCAAGAATGTCATCCTGTATCTGAAATGCCATTCCGACATCTCTTGCAACACTGAGCACAATTTCAAGCTGCTCATCATCTGCACCTGCAAGCAGTGCACCTATAGACATTGATGCTTCAAGCAGTGCCGCTGTCTTATTTAAATGTATAAATTCGAGTTTTTCTTCTGATATCTTTGTTCCTTCTGACTCAACATCAACACACTGACCACCAAGCATTCCATAAATTCCGGATTTATTTCCGAGAATCTGAATTGCCTTTCCAACTCTGTACGGATTATCTGTGTCATTAAATGCTGCTGCTGCTGTCTCAAATGCAAGATTTAACAGTCCATCTCCTGCAAGAATACCCATAGCCTCTCCATATACTACATGTGTAGTCTTTCTTCCACGACGATAATCATCATTGTCCATAGCAGGCAAATCATCATGTATAAGCGAATATGTGTGTATCATTTCTATCGCGGCCATAAAATACTCAATCTCTTTTCCATTACCTCCGAAAAGTTCATAAAATGATTTCATAAATAATGGTCTTAATCTTTTACCGCCGCTTTTAAAACTGTAATTTATTGCCTCAATAACATTTTTCTGATAACCTGTTTCTTCCGGCAGATAATTTACAATTATTTTCTCTGTCTGTTTAACTTTCTCATCTAATATTTGTTTAAAATTCATCTAAACCACCAGCTTCGTTTAAAATCAATACTTTCTTTTCTACTTCATCAAGTTTGTCGTTACAGCTTTTTAAAAGCTTTACACCATTCTGATACTGCTCGAAAGCTTCTTCTAAAGATATATCATCTCTCTCAAGAAACTTTATTGTCTCTTCTAATTTCAAAAAATTTTCTTCCAGGGCTATCGCATTGCTTTGTTCCTTATTATCGCCTGACACATCTGCCATAAACAAATCCTCCCTTATCAGCTTCCCGCTCTATTCTTCATTACCTGATTCTGTACTTCCTGCAAATGCAGGTTCTTTTGAAATAACAGCCGCATCTATTATTCCGTCTTTCACATTAATTTTTATTAAATCATCTTCTTCAACCTGATTTATGCTTACAAGTGCCTTATCTTTAACTGTGATATATGAATAACCCGCAGATAATTTCTTAACAGGGGATAATGCCTCTAATTTTGATGCATTAATATTAAGTCTCATCTTCTCTGCCTTAAGCCGGTTTTCAATAAGCATAATTAATTTTTCTTTCATTTTGTTTAAATCAGATTTTTTCTGTTCAAACTTATTAACCGGAGATAACAGCTTTAATCTGAGCTTAAGCTGTTCACAGTAATTTCTTTTCTGTTTAATATTCTGAATCATAAGAGAATCCAGACTCATCTTATAATTCTTTATATCATCTAACAGCTTATCATATTCATAAACTGCAAGCTCTGCTGCCGCAGAAGGTGTTGGTGCACGCATATCTGCCACAAAATCTGCTATCGTAACATCTGTCTCATGACCGACAGCAGAAATAACAGGTGTGGAACATTCAAATATTGCCCTCGCTACAATTTCTTCATTAAATGCCCATAAATCCTCTATCGAGCCGCCTCCCCTGCCGACAATAATAACATCAGGCTTTAATAAATCAAGACTTCTTATTCCATCAACAATACTTTGTGCCGCACCTTCGCCCTGAACAAGTGCAGGATATAAAATAAGCTGTACATACGGATTTCTTCTTTTTGATATCTGTATAATATCTCTTATTGCCGCTCCGGTTTTTGCAGTAACAATTCCTATTTTTGTAGAAAATAACGGTACTCTCTGCTTATATTCATCAGCAAACATTCCCATTTCTTCAAGCTCTGCTTTTAGTGCTTCATATCTTTGATACAACTGGCCTATTCCGTCTAATTTAATATTATCAGCATACATCTGATATGAGCCATCTTTTACATAAACAGATATTTTTCCCCTTACAATAACATTGTGTCCTTCTTCCAGATGAAATGTAAGACCTTTTCTGTTACCGGCAAACATAACGCATGAAATTATTCCAATATCATCTTTCAGTGAAAAATAAATATGACCTGATGTGTGATATTTACAATTAGATATTTCACCGCGAACTGAAATATATTTAAGCATAAAATCATTATCAAACATATTTTTAATATATGAATTTACCTGTCCTACCGAATAAACATTCTGATTTGCCATATCTATACTAATTTTGCAAGAATACCGTTAATAAACGCCGGTGATTCGTCCTGTCCATATTTCTTTGCAAGTTCTACTGCTTCATTAATTGCAACAGATACCGGAACACTTTCATCATATTTCATCTCATATACTGCAAGTCTCAAAATAGTTAAATCTACTCTTCCCATTCTGTCTGTTTTCCAGCCTGATGCAACTTTATCAATCTGTTCGTCCAAATCATCTGTAATATCAGTAATTTTTCTGTATTTTTCATAAATTGTATCTTTATCAGCTTTTTCTATATTTTCAAACTCTTCACGTTCAAAAAACATCTCTGTCTGCTGCTTCATCTCCTCATCAGAATGAAATTCATTTAAAAATAAAATTTTGAATGTGTTTTCTCTTAATTTGTAACGGTTCATCTGTCTACTCCTTTATTTATAGTAAAAAAGGAACTCAAAATGATTATTCAGCCTGAGTTCCTAAAACTTCTAACAATAGCTTTTATCTGCTATAAGTCAATAATTTCATATTACTTTTCATTTTCAAGCTGCATATTAATTCCGGCTACGCGGACATTAACATCTTCTACATGAAGACCTGTCATATTTTCTATTGCTTCTTTGACTTTCTTCTGCACCTTCTTTGTTGTTTCAGGAATACTGAAACCATATTCAAGATTTACTCCGAGGTCAACTGTTACATTTTCCTCAACAACTTCAACCTTAACTCCCTTTGAAAGCTTCTTCATTCCAAGCTTTGCAATAAGCTCATTAGGTATATTTCCTGCCATAGAAGCAACACCCTTAACTTCTGTTGCCGCCAGACCTGCAATAATTGCAACAACATCATCTGCAATTTTAACTGTACCTGTAAATTCTTTATTTGTCTTTGTATTTTCCTGAGCCATAATATACCTCCTGTCTGCTCTTAAAGCATATCTTTATTATATTATTTAAAACTATTTTCATAAATATCCATAAAATCCGAAACAAAATCAGCCTGTTCTCTCTCTTCATCAGTGCCGCCATTTACCTGCCAGCCATATTCACCATACACATCGTAATTACGCTGGTTCAAATCGGATAAATCAAATTCTGATTTAATTAATAAAATACCGTCTGCATAATTCTCAGTCAAAGCATTGAATGCTTCTTTCGGATTTTTAAAAACAGCTCTTCCATCTGCACCTGCACCAATAGCAAAGCGCTCATCAATATCTGAAAATCTTTTTGCATCAACATTTCCAATTATATTACCCTGTCCCGTAACATACTCCTGTGTATATGGATTAGTTATAATGCATGTATTATTATATGCAAACACACTGCCTGCTGCTGCCAAAACAATTAAACCTGTTACCAACACAACTAATTTCTTTTTTATAATAAACCCTCCCAGATATTAAAATCAACTACTATACATTATTATAGCAAACTTATTGTAATTTAGCAAAGAAATTTTACTGATTTTTGTATTTTTTATAATTCACTGATTTTTCACATATTTGGTGATTTTTGACTATAATTTTCCGAATAATTATGTTATAATAGTGGAGTAACTTTAAATTTATAAAAATAGAAAAGAGGGAAGTTAATGCAATTAGACAACATTTCAGAAATTACTCCGGAGATTCTTTCCCTGGCCAAAAAATGTGAACAGGTAAATCAGATAGATTCTGAACTTTACACAAAATATGAAGTCAAAAGGGGGCTTCGTGATTTAAATGGTAAAGGTGTTCTTACAGGTCTTACTGATATTTCAGAAATTTGTTCCTACAAAGAAATTGATGGTAAATCAGTTCCATGCGAAGGTAAATTATTTTACCGTGGCGTAGATATTGAAGACATTGTAAATGGATTTGTCACAGAGAAAAGATTCGGGTTTGAAGAAACGACATATCTTCT
Organism: uncultured Lachnospiraceae bacterium; assembly: GCA_905193085.1. GTDB lineage: Bacteria > Bacillota > Clostridia > Lachnospirales > Lachnospiraceae > CAJJNI01. Next base: position 14,860 of record CAJJNI010000016.1, read on the forward strand.
TTTATTTGGAAAACTACCAAATAAAAAAGAACTGGCAGAATTTTGTGATATTCTCTCATGTTACAGAATGTCACTTCCTACAAGCTTTGTGCGAGACATAATTATGAAAGCTCCAAGCCGTGATATGATGAATACACTTGCAAGAAGCGTATTAACACTTTATTCATATGATGACCGGGCAGATGATGTATCAATTCCCAATGTACTAAGACAGTGCATTCAGTTAATCAGTCTTTTTCCATTACTTTCCGTATATGGATATCAGGCTTACAGCCATTATCATGATGGCAACAGTTTATTCATTCATTCACCACAACCTGAATTATCAACTGCAGAAAACCTTTTAAGAATTTTGCGCCCTGATATGAAATACACAGAATTAGAAGCCCGCATCTTAGATTTGGCACTTGTTATACATGCTGAACATGGTGGCGGTAACAACTCTACTTTTACTACTCATGTAGTAACAAGTTCAGGAACTGACACATATTCAGCCGTTGCATCTTCTCTTGGTTCATTAAAAGGACCAAAACATGGCGGTGCAAATATCAAAGTTGTTAAAATGTTTGAAGATATGGAAAATACAATTAAAGACTGGTCAGATGAAGACGAAGTAGCTGATTATCTTTCAAAACTATTGAATAAAGAAGCTTTCGACCATGCCGGACTTATTTATGGTATGGGGCATGCGGTTTATTCTCTTTCTGACCCACGAGCTAAAGTATTTAAAGGATTCGTTGAGAAGCTTGCTGTTGAAAAACATCGTGAAGATGAATTTGAACTGTATTCTCTTGTTGAGAAACTTGCTCCTCAGATAATTGCAAAAGAGCGTAAGATTTATAAAGGTGTGAGTGCAAATGTAGACTTCTACAGCGGTTTTGTTTACAGAATGCTTGACCTTCCGCAGGAGCTCTACACCCCTATTTTTGCAATAGCAAGAATATCAGGCTGGAGTGCACACCGCATTGAAGAACTCACAAATAAGGGCAAAATAATCCGTCCTGCTTATAAGAGCATCAGCACAAGAAAGCCTTATGTGCCACTTAACAAACGATAATTTTATTATAAACACACTAAAGGAGAAAACCCCTGATTTTGGCAGGAATTTTCTCCTTTTTCATATTTTTTTAAATAATCTTTTAATTTTTTCTACCCACATATTTTATCTACACCAGATAATAATATTTACTCTATCATTTTCATATGAGATAGCAACATTGCTCTATCATTTTCATAGGAAATAACAACATCAGCTCTAACATTTTCACATGAGACAGCAACATTTACTTTATCATCTTAAATAATCAATAAAAAATCTGAGTTCCAATTATCTGTCCGTCTATACCATCTATAACAGTTCTGAAAAACAGACAGTCCGGAACAACATTAGTTCCGTTTAAAACTTCATTTGCTGCCTGATAACACGAACTTGTTGCAAGTCCGTTTGCAAGGACAACTGCAAATCTTCCACTCATAACAGGTGTAAATTGTGATTTCTGATATAATACTCCAAGCAGGGTATCTGGAAAACCACTGCTGTAAATTCTGTTCATTATTACACTTCCAACTGCAAGTTGTCCCTGATAAGGTTCTGCCCCTGCTTCACAGTAGATTATTGCCGCCATTACATCTAAATCACTTGACCCGGAAGCATTTTCATATCCTGATTTCGAAGTCTCTATATTATAACTTCCAGATGAAGAACCCGAAAAAACACCGTTTTTTGATTTTTCTTTCAAAGCTTTTTCATAGGCAAGCTGAGCCTGAAGATTACTTACCGTAGACATTTTTTCTTCAAGTTCTTTTTCGTAAGCAAGCGCCGCTGCCTGAGCTTCTTCTATATTCTGCTGCTGTTTTGCAATTTCTTTTGATGTATCATTAACTAATGTCTGTATCTGAGCCTGTTTATCAGCCTTTTGTGAAAGAAGAGTTTCTATATAGGATTTATCATCTTCGAGAAGTTTTTTAGAAGCCTCTATCTTCTCTTTTGTTTCCTGATATGCAATAAGCTCTTTTCTGTCATATTCCGTTATCTTTGAATAATAATCTGCCTTATTTAATATATCTGCAAAATTCTTTTCCTCAAGCATCATCTGCAGCATCGTTGTATCATTTCCAAGTTCATAAAGATATTTTATTCTCATCTTCATGCTTTCAAACTGCTCTTCTTCTACCTTTGAAGCCTCATCAAGTTCTATCTGGGTCTCATCTATTTCCTGCTGTTTTTCATCAAGCTCGCTTTCCAAATCGGTTACTTCATTACTTAATGTCTCCAATTTAGAATTGAGTGCTGCAAGACTTCCTTCAAGCTGAGCCTTTGAATCCTCAAGACTGTTTAAAGATTCATTTGCTTCATCAAGTTTCTGCTGCTGCTCATCAGCTTCTTTTTTGGCATCTGATATTTTTTCCTCGGTTGTCTTTGCATATACCTGAAAAGAAAGCACAACAGCAGATATAACACATAACATAACTGTTAATATTCTTTTATTTCTTTTCATTAAACCAACCTCCATGCATATTATCATTAAATTATTGACATATTTTTGAATTCCCCTTATGATATTTGTATTAAATAAAAAAGGAATGAAACATCAATGAAAAAGTCTTCACTCCCCGGCACATTCAAAGCCTCAACCAAAGATGGCCGAATTTATTACCGTGCCACCATAACCAAAAACTCCAAACATATAAGCCTTGGAAGTTATGACACAGAACATAACGCTCATCTGGCATACATGTGTGCAAATGAACTTCTAAGCGAATCCTGCACATACAGTGTCGATGATTACAACACCGACAGCCCCCTGCTATTTGAAAAGTGGGTCTGTCTTATCAATTTCCGCGACAACGGAATTTACATAAAAAACCCGGTCTATTTAAAAAACGGATATTTCATCTACTACATTAACAAAGAGGAATATTATCTTTTTGACATAGATGACCTTTTTTATTATTCAGAGCATAAAATAATGAAACGTGGAAATCATCTTTTTGTCGCTGATTATGGAATGCAGATCAATATTCTATCACGCTACGGAATCAAAAATTATGCCCGTCCCGGAATCGACTATGAATTTGTCAACCAGAATTCATATGATTTCAGGAAAGAAAATATCCGGCTCATCAATTGTTATATCGGCGTAAATATAGAAATTAAACAGCATCATACTAAATATGTTGCAAAACTTCATATAAGAAGCAACTATATTATAGGCAGATATGACAGTGATATTGAAGCTGCAATAGCATACAACAAAGCCGTCGATATTGTAAAGTCCAATGGTTGTACGAAAAATTTTCAAACTAATTATATCGAGCCGCTCCCTGCAAGTCAATATGCAGACATTTACCAAAAACTTAAAATTTCAGATACAATTTATAAACTAACATTTTAAATATTGTACCGTTTTAAATTTATTACTGTCCGGATAGTAATGCTGTCTGTAATTTATTACTATTCCAATATTGATGCTGTCTGAAACTACGCTTCTTAATACTTATTATCGTTTATACTGTTTAAAAATTTATGCTGTCAGGATTGTGTCCTGAATTAGAACATATGTTTATATTATCGATTTTTATCATATCTTCTTCTGTAATTTTTTTATCAAACACATTTAAATTTTCTTTCATTCTGCCTTCGTTAAGAGTTTTTGGAATTGGAATTATTCCTTTCTGAATTTCCCACATAAGACAAATCTGAGCAACCGATTTATCATACTTATGTGCGATTTCTTTCATTTCGTCTAATTCAAAAATTCCACCTCTTGCAAGCGGACTCCATGCCTGAATTAGTATATTGTTATTTTTACAATAATCTACCGTATCCTGCTGCATAAAACTTACATGATACTCTATCTGGTTTACCATAGGCGTAATATCACAATTATCTAAAATACACTTTAGATGATGTGGCATAAAATTTGATACACCTATCGCCTTAGCTCTGCCACTTTCATATATTTTTTCCATAGCTTTCCATGTTTCAACAATATCTTCTTCCCAGACATCTTTTTTTGAAGCAGGAACAGGCCAGTGAATCAGATACAAATCAAGATAATCTGTATCCAGCTTCTTTAAAGATTTCTCAAATGCACTAAGCGTATTGTCATATCCATGGTCATCATTCCATAATTTACTTGTAAGAAATACTTCTTCTCTTTTTTTGCCACTTAATGCTAAACCTTTCCCAACGCCTTCTTCATTTTTATAAAAACTTGCTGTATCAATCATATTATACCCGGAATTTAATGCCATTATTACCGCATCTTTTGCATTTTCATTATCTATAAGCCATGTTCCAAAGCCAATTGCGGGTATTTTCTTTCCATTATCCAGTAAATAAAAATTATTATCCATCTGTTATTTTCTCCTTCCTGACTTTACTTATATTTAAATTTTATTATTTTTAAAAACTTTATGAAATAGTTATTGAAACTACATGTTGTTATATGTTATACTCAATTTAGAATTATTAAAACTGTTATATGATTTATTATATAATTTTATCATATATCCGTAATATTTTCAAATGAAAGGACTTAATATGACATATCAAATTATTAGCGATGGTGCCTGCGATTTAACACCTGATTTTGCAAGCAGGCATAATGTAGAAATTGTACCATTTTATGTTTCTTTTGACAAAGAAAATTATTTTAAAGAGGGCAGCGAAATTGACCACGATTTATTTTACAAAAAAATGGATTCAGAACACGCAATACCTTCATCTTCACTTCCATCAGTCAACGACTACTATGAAGTTTTCTTAAAATATGCCAAAGCAAATACTCCGGTAATCTGTATTTGTATTACAACTAAATTCAGTGGTTCTTATAACAGTGCATCTACAGCCAGAGATCAGATTACAGAAGATTATCCTGATGCTAAAATCACAGTTATCGACTCAACTCTTAATACTGTAACAGAAGGTTTATATGTGTATGAAGCAATTCGTATGAGAGATAACAATTTATCATATGAAGAGACTGTAGCTAACCTTGAACGAATTAAATCTACCGGCCGCATTTTCTTCACAGTCGGTTCTCTTGAATACTTAGTTAAAAATGGCCGTATCGGCAAAGTTGCTACAATTGCCGGAGACAAACTTGGACTCAAACCAATTATTATTATGGCTGACGGTGAAATAGGTCTTGGCGGAGTTACAAGAAACCGCGAAAAAACGAAAAAGGCTATCATTGAACAGGTAAAAAAATATTTTAAAACTAACAACCTTAGTTTTAATGATTATACATTTACAATCGGAACCGGTTATGATTATGATGAAGCTGCCAAATATAAGGAACAGTTTGAAGCTGCATTAGAAGTTAAATTTTCAGATATTGAAGCAGTTATCGGAACAACTGTCGGCTGTCATACAGGTCCACATCCAATCGGTATCGGTTTTATTCAGAAATATGATG
>CAJJNI010000017.1 GCA_905193085.1 uncultured Lachnospiraceae bacterium
ACCAGTCCACCTGGAATCCCAATATGCCCCTCCGGGATCTCATTTATGTGGCAAAAAGCTAAAGGACAGTATGGCCGTGTAGATGATGCTGTTAAGATTATCGACCCAAGACAGGAATAAGAGAAAGGAGACGAAACAATGGCTTTATTTGAATCATATGAAAGAAGAATTGATCAGATTAATGCTGTATTAAACAGCTATGGTATCAGCTCAATCGAAGAAGCTGAGAAAATTACTAAAGATGCTGGACTTGATGTATACGAACAGGTAAAGAAAATCCAGCCAATTTGTTTTGAAAATGCTTGCTGGGCTTACACAGTAGGTGCAGCTATCGCAATTAAGAAAGGTTGCAGAAGAGCAGCAGATGCAGCAGCAGCTATCGGAGAAGGTCTTCAGGCTTTCTGTATTCCAGGTTCAGTTGCTGACCATCGTAAAGTTGGTCTTGGACATGGTAACCTCGGTAAAATGTTACTTGAAGAAGAGACAGAATGTTTCTGTTTCCTTGCAGGTCACGAATCATTCGCAGCTGCTGAAGGTGCTATCGGTATCGCAGAAAAGGCTAACAAAGTTCGTCAGAAACCACTTCGTGTTATTTTAAATGGTTTAGGAAAAGATGCTGCACAGATTATTTCACGTATCAACGGATTTACATTTGTAGAGACAAAATATGATTACAAAGAAGCTAAATTAAATGTTGTATACGAAAAGGCTTACTCAAAAGGACTTCGTGCAACAGTTAAATGTTATGGTGCTGATGATGTTCAGGAAGGTGTAGCTATCATGCACAAAGAGAATGTCGGAGTATCAATCACAGGTAACTCAACAAACCCAACTCGTTTCCAGCACCCGGTAGCAGGTACATACAAGAAAGAATGTATCGAACAGGGCAAGAAATACTTCTCAGTTGCTTCTGGTGGTGGTACAGGTCGTACACTTCACCCGGATAACATGGCAGCAGGTCCTGCTTCATACGGTATGACTGATACATTAGGAAGAATGCATTCAGATGCACAGTTTGCAGGTTCTTCATCAGTTCCGGCCCATGTAGAAATGATGGGACTTATCGGAATGGGAAATAACCCAATGGTAGGTGCTACAGTTGCAGTTGCAGTTTCTGTTGAGGAAGCAGCTAAGGCAGGTAAATTCTAAGAAACCCCGTGTTTATGCGAATATGTGAAAGTATGAAAACCTACTGAAAAGTATAGGTAACTTGCAAGTAACTAGCGCGTAACTTACACACATAACTAATATAATCAGAGGACAGCAGATGTATAAAAACACCTGTGGTCCTCTATTTTATTAGACAGCGGGTCAACAGGAGTGCTTGCACAAGAACTTGACACTTGCTGCTTGTATTAAGTAACAAAAAGAAATAACCGCACTCGTCAAAGTACGGTTATTTCCTTATATTTTATATAATTAACTTATGCTAACATTTTGTTGCGGCACATTTATAAATGTATTATTTTTAATTTAATCTATCCGGATAAAATTATCTTTCTATTATTACTTCTGCACTTTCATCATAATCTATTTCTTTTCCTTTGACATCATGCATCTTAACATTTTCAAATACAATACCTTTGGCATTTCTTACAAAGAAACCTGCTCCACTTGTAGGCTCAAGAAGCTTCATCATCGCAGCAACCTCAGGTTCTTTGCTGTCTGTCATTGTTATATTACAGTTTGATAATGTTACATTTTCTACATTCTGCTCTGGCAGTCCGCATATTACACCTGCACAGCTTGTAGCATTTACAATAGTCATGTTATTTATATTAATATCCCGGATAATTGGTGTTCCCTCATCTACCGGTGCAGGGTTTCTGTCGCTGACCCAGGGCTCTTTTCCCAGTTTGCCACAGAAATAATACATATTAAATACAAACGGGCACATAACTCTGTCCATTATAATGTTTGAAAATGTAAGTTTTTCCATTGAACCGCCTCTGCGACGACGTGTTTTTAAACGGATTCCCCTATCTGTATCCTGAAATACGCAGTTTGAGACAACAACATTCCTTACTCCGCCGGCTGCTTCGCTGCCTATTACAATTCCGCCATGTCCGTGAACCATAACACAGTTTGTAATTGTGATGTTTTCACAAGGTTCCTTTACAAGGGAATCCTCAACACCTGATTTAATCGCAATACAGTCATCTCCAACATCAATTATACAATCTGATATTCTTACATTTCTGCATGAATCAGGATTGATTCCGTCCGTATTAGGTGAATCTGCAGGGTTTTTAATTGTAATTCCACTTACTACAACATTTTCAGAAAACAATGGGTGAACTGTCCATGCAGGAGAATTTGTAAGTGTTATGTCAAGAAGCTTAACATTTTCACAATTTTCAAAATATACAAGGCAAGGTCTTGCTTCTTCTAATGTCTTTGCCCATATTCTTTCCCACCATTTACGTCCGTTTCCGTTTAATGTACCTTCACCTTTTATTGTGACATTCTTTGCATCTTTCATGTAAATGCATGGTTTGAACATTGCTCTTGTTATACCCTCAAAATTTCCTTCTAAAAGCTCATATTTTTCTATTTCATCAGAAAATGAAATTTCCGAACCATTATCAAGATAAAGTGTTGTATTACTTTTTAGCTCAATTGAACGTGTATTATAAGTTCCTGCCGGCACAAAAAGTGTACCGCCGCCATTATTTTCAATATCCTTTACTGCTTTTTCAAAAGCTTCTGTCCAGTCATTATTTTCAACATACTTTTCATAATCAGTAATTTCAAATACATTTTTCATTAACTTATTCCTCCTTACAGAAAACAAGGGGTTCAGATACTTTTCTGAAACCCCTTTATTTCTTATTTTTTAAATCAGGCAGATTTGCTGTCCGATTTAAATTTAAATTATTTTCTGGCTTTTGCAGTTTTCTTACTGCCGCCCTTCTTCATAAGATACCACATTGTACCTGCAATACATACAGAAGAGTAACAACCACTGACAATACCAACCATAAGAGGTGCAGCAAATTCACGGATTGAAGATACACCTAAAATCCATAATAACAGCACCATTACAAATGTAGTAAGCGATGTATAAACACTTCTTGTAAGAGTCTGTGTTATACTTTCATTTACAACCTGTGCAAGATTTTCTTTATTCTTAGAACCACCCATAGATTCACGGATTCTGTCAAATACTACAATCGTAGCATTGATTGAATAACCTACAATTGTAAGCATACATGCAATAAATGTATTACCTACAGAAATTCTTGCAACAGCATAGAATGTTAATACAACAAGTACATCATGAATTAATGGTATTACAGAACATGTGGCAAATCTGATATCTTTAAATCTGAACCAGATATAAATCAACATACAGATAGCTGCAATAATAACTGATACAATTGCATCCTGCTTCATCTCATTACTTACAGTTGAACTGATTGATTCTGACTGAATTGCAGATGTATCAATACCATATTTTTCTATAATCTTGTCATTAAGAGTTGCTCTTTCTTCTTCTGACAATTCTCTTGTCTTAATGATTACATCGTTACTGTCTTCCACTCTCTGTTTTTGAACATTGGCATCTCCTGTAACATCTTCAAAAATAGGAATAAGATTATTTGTAATTTCATCATCTGAAAGCTTGTCGTTAAATGTAATCTGGGTTGTATCACCGCCCATAAATTCAAGACTGTAATTTAACGCTTTGTCACCCTTGCCTGCATATACACCCATAGCAACAAAACCAGCTACAATAAGTACACCTGAAATGATAAGATATACAAATTTCTTTCCAACAAAATCGATAACTTTTCTTTCGCCCTGTCTTCCATATAATTTCTCACTCTTAGCACCAAGCACATAAAATGCATTAATTAAAAGTCTTGAAATTACAAGTGCTGTAAACATTGAAAGAATAATACCAATTGCAAGAGTCTGTGCAAATCCCTTAACACTTCCTGAACCTTTAAGTCCCAATACGAGTGCTGCGATAAGAGTTGTAACATTACCATCTACGATAGCTGATAAAGCTTTTGAAAACCCTGTACGAATAGCTGTCTTAACAGATTTGCCGACACCGATTTCCTCACGGATACGGACAAATATGATAACATTGGCATCTACCGCCATACCTATCGACAGGATAATACCCGCTATACCAGGAAGTGTCAGCGTCACATCAAACGCATTCAGAACTACAAGTTCCAGAACAGTATATAAAATCAACGCAATTGATGATACAACACCAGGTACTCTGAACATTACACACATAAAGATAATTACAAGTGCAAGACCGATAGCACCGGCAATAAGGCTTGTCTTTAACGCTTCATCACCAAGTTTTGCTCCGACTACATTTGAACGGATTTTTTCAAGTTCAAGTGAAAGTCCACCGATACGGATATAAGAAGCAAGTTCTTCTGCTGCTTCATAGCTTTCCATACCTGTAATTGTCGGATTACCGTCATAAATAGCACTCTTTACTGTTGGTGAACAGATAACATCATCATCATATGCTATCATAATCTGTTTTCCTATATTTGCCTCTGTAGCTTTACCAAACTTTTCTGCACCCTCTGATGTGAGTGTAAGTTGTACAACATATTCTTTTGCACCTGTTGAGCTTGATTTTGTAATTTCTGCCTGTGCATCTTTTACTTCTGAACCCTCAAGTACAACTTCTGCTGCCTGTCCTGATGTAGAACTTGCAACAAAAAATTCAAGTGAACCAGGTTTACCAAGTTCTTCCAGAACTGCATCTGCATCTGTAACACCAGGAATTTCAATAGTGATTCGGTTATCACCTTCCTGATAAACTTCTGCCTCTGTGCTGTATGTCTCAGCACGCTTCTGAAGCTTGTAAACAGTATCGTCCATATCTTTCTGATCAGGATTCTTATCTGTTGCTTCATAAGTAATACTTACACCGCCGGCCAGATCAAGTCCAAGCTTGATATCTGAAGCCGCACCAATTTTCTTGTCACCGATACCAAAAGCTGTTACATATGCTAAAAATATTGTAACAATAAGAGTAACGGCAACTGCAATACTGCTTTTTGATTTACTCATTTTCTTATCCCTTTCTTTAATTTTTTCTCACTTACTCCTCTGCCATTGCTGCCTTAAGCATAATAGCACATTCAACTCTCTTCTTCTGAAGCTCACAGCCTATATCGTAAGCTCCAAGAATTGAACCCTGGAAATTGTAAGAATTTGCCGCACAGCCACCGCTGCAGTAAAATCTTGCAAAACAGTCCCTGCACTTATCTTTTGCATAGACATTACACAGCTTAAATTCATCGCGTACGGCTGTATTTACTATCCCATCATCAACATTTCCCAGCAAGAACTCCTCATTACCGACAAACTGATGACATGGATAAAAATCACCCCATGGTGTAACTGCAAGATATTCTGTTCCCGAGCCACAGCCTGACAATCTCTTTGCAACACACGGACCACCTTCTAAATCTATCATAAAATGGAAGAAGTTAAAGTCCTCACCATTTTTATGACGCTTTATCATTTCCTGTGCAAGCTTGTCATACTCTTTTAACAAAACAGGAATATCTTCTTCTTTGATTGCATAATCCTCTGTAGGCGGTGCAACTACCGGCTCCACAGATATCTGCTTAAAGCCTAAATCTGCAAGATGAAGAACATCTTCAGAAAAATCAAGATTATAATGTGTAAAAGTTCCTCTGACATAATAATTTGTCTGATTACGGCTGTTGGCTGTCTTAATAAACTTAGGAACAATTAACTCGTAACTTCCTTTTCCATTACGGAAAGGACGCATTTTGTTATGAACCTGTTCTCTTCCATCTATACTTAAAACTACATTAGCCATCTCTTTATTAACAAATTCTAATATTTCATCGTTAAGCAATACCCCATTAGTAGTTAAAGTAAAGCGGAACTTTTTGTTGCATTCTTCTTCCCTGCTTCTTCCATACTCAACTAACTTCTTAACAACATCCCAGTTCATAAGCGGCTCACCGCCAAAGAAATCTACTTCAAGATTTCTTCTGTTTCCCGAATTTTCAATAAGGAAATCAAGAGCTTTTTTACCTACTTCGTAGGACATTAAAGCTCTTCTTCCATGATATTCACCTTCTTCTGCAAAACAATATCTGCATGCGAGATTACAATCATGGGCTATATGAAGACATAAAGCTTTAACAACTGTTGGTCTTTTCTTGAAATCCATTACAAAGTCTTTGTAAATATCCTCTGTAAAAAGCTGCTCCGCTTTAATAAGTTCTTCTATATCATCTATCGCCTCTAAAATTTCATCTTCACTGTATTTTCCGTTAAATTCTGATAATACTTCTGCTTTTTTTGGCGCAGCACCTTTTTCTTTTATACAGGTATGATAAAAAGCTATGACATCGTATGCAACATCATCAACTATATGAATTGAACCACTGCTGATGTCCATCACAATAGAGTAACCATTACTCTTGTACTGATGAATCACAACCTATTTCTCCTTCCTAATATCTTAACATTACAATAAGCAACGACTAAGCATACGGTCAAAACATTAACCTTATCGCTATGCGTTGCTTATTATAATATTATAAATTCCTATTCTCTTAAATTAACATTCTAAATGTTATTTATTCTCACAGCTCTGATTTCCAACTGTGCAAGATGTCTTACAGGCAGACTGGCAAGATGTCTGACATTCTCCACAGCCGCCCTTTTTCATAGACTGTTTTAAATCTCTTGTATGTAATGTCTTTACATGTTTCATCATTATTCCTCCTATGCTTACAGCTTAAATAAGCTTTTAATTTTGGGCATAGCGATACCCTTTTTTCTATTATAACATAAGATTTTAAATTTTTAAAGCTTTTTTTATATTTTTTATTAAAAATAACCGTCAGCACAATTTTCCAAAACAAAATTTCCGAAATTTTACTAAAATACCGTCAGCTTATCATACCACCAAACATTCCGCTCATACTGCATAAAACCGCCGGAAGCAATACTCCTGAAACAGATGTAACTGCGCCCTTATTTACTATAAGAGAGACAACTAACAGTATGATAAAAAACAATGAACCTGTTATAAGCCCTTTTATAAATTTTTTTGTTCCGGTAATTTTTCCGGTTACAAAACCTCCTGCAAAATTTGATAATATATAAATAGCAAGTACACATATCCGGGCTTTATCTTTCGTGACATTAAGTTTAAAGCATATAAATGACAATACAACTGTCATAAACGCTGCTGCAACAAAGGCTGCGATAAGCCCGTATAACATACAGACATTTTTTGTTTTTAACACTTTTAAAAACCTCTTTTTTATATTATTTATGTTATAAAGGCACAAAAAATACCTGATACTGCATTTTTAGACTGCGGTTTTGTGACTGGTTAGTGTCAGAACTGTTATTTTTAACTATTATTGGCACATTTCATCTATAATAAAGCGCATTTATTTCATATGTATATCAACACATTCTCTATATATCAGTACATTCTCCCTTGACAAAGGCATGCATAATATAGTATAGTAAATGTGTTTTACATTAAAATATAAAGTATAAAAAAGGAGTTGATTTGTATTGGATCCCAGTGACGCCATACAGCTAATTGTTATTTTAATTCTAATTATTTTATCTGCATTTTTTTCTTCAGCAGAAACAGCACTTACTACGGTAAGCCGCATACGTATACGTTCTCTTGTAGAAGAAAATGAAGACAAACGGGCAATTGTTGTCAATAAGATTTTAGAAGATTCTTCTAAAATGCTCAGCGCTATTTTAATAGGTAATAACATTGTCAATCTGTCTGCTTCATCTCTGGCAACAGTGTTTGCGACAAGACATTTCGGCAGCTATGCCGCAGGTATTTCAACAGGTGTGCTGACATTTGTTCTTTTGATTTTCGGTGAGATAGCACCTAAGACTGCTGCTACAACCAAATCAGAATCAATGTCACTTAAATATGGAAAAATTGTTTATTGGACTATGATTATTTTCACACCTTTGATTTTTATTACTAATAAAATTGCCAGCGCTTTCTTAAAACTTATCGGTACTGACCCTGATGCTGCTGATGCAGTAATGACAGAAAGTGAACTTAGGACTATAGTTGATGTAAGCCATGAAGAAGGTGTAATTGAGCAGGAAGAACGCGAATTAATCAATAATGTTTTTGATTTTGGCGATTCTATTATCAAAGAGATAATGGTTCCAAGAGCTGATGTCACTTTTGTTCACATAGATTCTACATACGAAGAATTAATGAAAATATATCAGGAAGACCGTTATACAAGGTATCCTGTATATGATGAAAGTACAGATAATGTAATTGGTATTTTAAACATGAAAGATTTAATTCTCCAGAAAGATTTTTCTAATTTCTCTATCAGAAATATTATGCGTACTGCCAACTATACATATGAACAGAAAAAAACATCTGAATTATTAATTGAGATGCGTGTTAATTCTTTCTCTATTGCCATTATTCTTGATGAATATGGTATTACAGCAGGTATTATAACACTTGAAGATATGCTTGAAGAGCTTGTTGGTGAAATCCGTGACGAATTTGATGAAAATGAAATGGATGTAATAAGAAAAATCAATGATTATGAATACCTTGTAGAGGGTTCATTAAAGCTCGATGACTTAAATGATGAGCTTGGATTAAATTTAGAATCAGAAGCATATGATTCTATCGGAGGATTTATTATTGAACTGTTGGAGGATTTACCGGTGGAAGGTGACCGTGTAACAACGGAATCTAATGTCATACTCGTGGTAGATAAAATGGATAAGAAACGAATTGAAACAGTTCACTTGTTCTTACCTAAACCTGAGGAAGAAGATGTCGAATCATGATTACAAATTTAACTGAAGGCCCAATCAGAAAAACATTGTGGCTTTATTCCATACCAATGCTTGTAAGTGTGATGTTTCAGCAGATTTATAATATTGCTGACAGCATGATTGCAGGCAAATTTGCAGGGGAGGATGCTCTGGCGGCTGTCGGAGCGTCCTACCCTATTACTATGCTCTTTATTGCGATTGCAGTTGGAAGCAATGTCGGTTCATCGGTTGTCATATCCCAGCTTTTTGGAGCAAAAGATTACACTACAATGAAAACTGCAGTTTCAACATGTCTATGCTCGATTATCGGTTTATCCGTCTTTTTAACACTAATCGGTTTCATTTTCTGCAATCCTTTAATGACACTTATTCATACCCCTGAAAATATTTTTGACGATGCAGCATTGTATATGCGGATATATATTGCAGGTATTTTGTTTTTGTTTCTTTATAACATATGTACAGGAATATTTAATGCCCTCGGAGATTCAAAAACGCCACTGTACCTGTTAATTATGTCTTCTGTTGGAAATATAATTCTTGATTATATTTTTGTAGTTTACTGTAAATGGGCTGTTGCAGGTGTTGCATGGGCAACATTTATCGCACAGGGTTTTTCATGTATTGTTGCTTTTATAATTCTTATGGGAAGACTTTCTAAATTCCATCCGGAAATTAAAGCACCGCATTTTTCATTTGAAATGTTAAAAAAAATCAGTTACATGTCTATTCCAAGCATTTTACAGCAAAGCTTCGTTTCAGTTGGAAATATTTTCATACAGTCACTCATAAATAGTTTTGGCTCTGCAGTTATAGCCGGATATTCCGCTGCAATGAAACTAAATACATTTGCAGTTACTTCATATTCAACTTTAGGAAACGGTCTGAGCGGTTTTACTGCACAGAATGTTGGAGCTGCAAAACCTGACAGAATTAAATCGGGTTATTTTTGCGGCTGTCAGTTAGCATGGCTTATTACTGTTCCGTTTTTAGCCGCTTTCTTTATCTTTCCAAAACAACTGCTTTTGTTATTTATGAATGCACAAAGCAGCCAGGCATTAAATACGGGAATTGAATTTTTAAAAATATTAAGTCCGTTCTACTTCTTTGTCGGAACTAAATTAATTTCTGACGGGGCACTAAGAGGCTCGGGTGCAATGAAAACTTTTATGATTGCAACATTTACTGATTTAATACTCAGGGTAGTTTTGTCATATATTCTTGCAGTACCATTTGGAATTACTGGAGTATGGCTCTCATGGCCTATCGGCTGGCTTGCTGCCACTGCTCTTTCAGTCGGATTTTACATAAATTTATATTATCCTGATTTGTTTAAAAAAAGGTTAAAGAAGAAAAACTGATACTCTTTATTTTCACATAAAAAAACCGATATATAATATAGATTATATATTTTATACAGAATCATATAATATATACTGCTATTGGAGGTATTTTATGAGCATAAATATTTCAGCTTCAACATTATTAAATCAGCTTAACTCAACAGGTGCATATTCATATTCTACAACCAAAGAAAAACGTACTTTAAATGAAACTAAAGTATCTTCTAAAGATAACTGTGCTGCTTTCACTAAAGCACTGCGCAATTTAAGAAAATTGGATATTTCAACAGAATCTGATAAAACAACCGCAAAGAAATATATCAAAAATTTTATCAGTTCATTTAACAGCTTAACTGATGCGGTTTCTGAATTAAACTCAAAAGCTCTTGACAGACGCTTCAGTAAAATCAACAGTCTTATAAGCAATAATTCAGAAGAATTAAGCAAGTTAGGTATAAGTAAAAATTCAAGCGGAAAACTTACTTTTGACAAGCTTACTTTTGATGAATTTGAAGATAGTGATGTTTATGATTCTTTATTTGGAAAATCAAGTTATTTTTCCAAAAACATAGAAAAATATATGAACTCAGTTAAATCAATGGTGAGCAACAACATTGTCCAGACATCAAATGTAACAACTACAACTACAGTTAATGTTGACAGTAAGAAAATTTCCATGGCTAATTCATGCAACATGTTATCAACCTATGCAAATCAGTTAAATTCAGCAACTGACAGCAGTACCGGTCTTAATTTTGCACAAGAGATAATAAGTAATTTCAATAATATTTTTATCAGTGAAAAAGACTGTCAGACAAAATCTGAACTTTTAAATTCTCTTGCATCTCTTGTACAAGAAAACTCTGATGAATTAAATGAAATTGGAATCGAAGTATCAGCCGATGGCAAAACTCTTTCTTTTTCATCTGATGTAGATTCTGACGGTAATGATGGCAAAGTAAAATTTGTAAACAATTACGATAAAGTGTTAAGTTTATTTGGTGGTTCATTTGGAAGTGAGCTTTCTGACATTTCCAATAATCTTTTCTGCGAATTATTGGAGACTTCAAAGAATAACATCAATATTTATGCGTAACAGCATAATAGATAATTTTGGAACGTGATAGTATAGTAATACAAAAAGGTGCTGCCGGAAACATTCTGTTTTCCGGCAACACCTTTTAATTTTACTTTTATAGCTATAGATGAACAAAAATCCACTTAACTACCGGTGCGGTTTTTCTTATTTTATAAAGTTTCAGCTATTTTTCTTGCAACATAAACACCGCTTGCAGAAGCATGTGAAAGTGAATGTGTTACACCGCTTCCATCACCAATCATGTATAAACCTTTATGGCAGCTCTCAAGATTTTCATCAAGCTCAACTTCCATATTGTAAAATTTTACTTCTACACCATATAAAAGTGTATCATCATTTGCTGTTCCTGGTGCAATTTTGTCAAGAGCATATATCATCTCTATTATTCCGTCAAGTATTCTCTTTGGAAGTACAAGGCTTAAATCTCCTGGAGTTGCTGCAAGAGTAGGTGTAACAAGGCCTTCCTCAAGGCGCTTTGCATTACTTCTTCTTCCGCGGACTAAATCACCAAACCTCTGAACAATAACGCCCCCGCCAATCATATTTGATAATCTTGCTATACTTTCACCGTAACCGTTACTGTCTTTAAATGGCTCTGAAAAATGTTTTGCTACTAAAAGTGCAAAGTTAGTGTTATCTGTCTGCTTTGATTTATCTTCATAACTGTGGCCGTTTACAGTAATAATTCCGTTAGTATTTTCATTAACAACGATTCCATATGGATTCATACAGAAAGTTCTTACATTATCCTCAAACTTTTCTGTTCTGTAAACTATTTTACTTTCGTATAATTCATCTGTAAGGTGTGAAAATATTACAGCAGGAAGTTCAACTCGCACACCTAAATCTACCCTGTTTGATTTAGTTGGAATGTTAAGTTCTTTACATACTTTTTCCATCCATTTACTTCCGCTTCTTCCTACAGAAACTACACATCTATCACAGTCAAATTCCTGTTCTTTTAAATGTATGCGATAACCATTATCCAGCACTTCAATGCCAGATACAGGTGATTCAAAATAAAAATCTACTTTATCTTTTAATTCATCATACAACTGACCTAACACGACAAGGTTTATGTCTGTTCCCAAATGTCTTACTGATGCATCTAGCAGTTTTAATTTATTCTGCAGACACTTCTTCTTTAAATCTGTTCCGGCAGTAGAGTAAAGTTTTGTTCCTTCTCCTCCATGAGCCATATTAATTTCATCAACATACTGCATAAGCTCTGTTGCCTGCTTTTTTCCTATGTACTCATACAATGTTCCACCAAAATCATTTGTTATATTGTATTTTCCATCAGAAAACGCACCTGCACCACCAAAACCACTCATTATTGAACATGACTTACATTTTATACAACTTTTTACTTTTTCTCCATCTATAGGGCAATGTCTTTTTGACAATTCATAACCGGCCTCAAATACCGCAATCTTAGTTTTACTGTTCTGCTTAATCAGCTCATAAGCAGTAAAAATTCCTCCAGGTCCTGCACCAATAATAATCACATCATACTTCATATAAATTCCTCCTCGTCTGAAAAGTAAACAGATTATACCGTTTTTGCTACGCAGTAAAAAAGCACTGAGATATTATAACTCTACAGTGCTTATACATTATCATAACTGCTTAAAGCTGACAACGGGAGTCGAACCCGTGACCTCTTCATTACCAATGAAGTGCGCTACCTCCTGTGCCATGCCAGCATATAAAACCCAAAAATGAAAACTCACAATTGCTACTATATCATATTGGATTTTACTTGTCAAGTAACATGTCTGTTTTGTTTAAAATGGTGCACAACAAACAGAACACGGGCAGCACAGGTTGCATAACATAAGTCCAAAACATAATCTGTTACAGGAACTTCCGTCCATTGTAAATATATTGCCATAGTCCCCGCTCATATCCTGATACCATGTTCCGCCGCTTTCTAACTGCTGTACAAGTCTTTGATACTGCATGTTATCAGGTTCCATACCGGCTGCTGTTTTAGCATAGTCCAAGGCAGTAACATTATTTCCGGCACCGGCATTTGCCATTGAACTTAAATAATACCACTTTGCATTTTTTACAGATATAGAATTAAGTACATTTAATGCTTCATTATATGAGCGTGAGCGGATATAATTCTCAGCCGCTTTAAAATACATATCGTCCTGACTCTGGTATTCCTGCTGCTGTCTCTGACCAAAACCACCAAAATTTCCAAAACCGCCAAATCCACCGAAATCTCCAAAATCTCCGTATCCACCTGAATAGCTTCCACCGCCTGTGGAATAACTTCCTTTTCCCTGCTTTTCATTCATTATAGCCTGATAAGCCTGCTGTACCTGTTTGAACTTTTCTTCTATCTGTTCCTTATTAGGATTATTTATATTCGAATCCGGATGATATTTCCTGCTCAGATTACGATATGCTTTTTTTATCTCGTCTTCTGTAGCATTTCTTGATACTCCTAAAACCTGATATGGGTCCATACACTATCCCTTCTATTCATTGTTCTTTTCCTTATTGGAATCATTTCTTTTCTTAAAAGACTGCCAGACTCCTGAATAAAGAATATTTCTTAATATTTCCAAATTTTCTATTATCGGCAGATACTCAAATGCCCTGCAGCACTCTGCCATCATACTTACAAGTACATTCTGCACAAACTGTACAAAATCCTGCCTGTCCTCATATTCAATAAGAAGATTATAATTTTTATCCTTCTTATCTTTTTCCAAATCATCATATGCGTCCATTATATATATAAACTTTCCCAGATAAAAGCCCATATCTGATAAAGCTTTTGAAAACACATCATCATGAAGCACAAATATTTCACTCATTATATTTCCAAATGTTCCTGACACTTTGTCTAAATCGTGACAGTTTTCTTTTTCCAAAGCAGATAAACAATCCATATATTTTTTTATATTGGCTGTTTTGTCAGGATATTTTTTCTCAATAGAATGAGCCTTGCGTTTTAGTATTGCTGAATAAAATAATGCAACAAAATTGTTGTCATCATGCCAGTCATCAAGGCATTTTAAATATGATAAATACACATTCATATCAGCCGCATAATCAAGATAACGGTTCTCACAATAACTGTGTTTCTTTAAAGGATGGACAATGCAGTGCTCGCATTTACATTTATTTGCAGGCTCATATATACCACACAAAAGCATTGCCAGAAATGTCAAATCATATGTGACGCTTACTCTGGCGATATTACCATAATTATGCTTAATTGCCTTGCAAAGGCCACAATAATATGAACGATATACATCAAATTCCCTGAATTTTATTTCAGGCTTATTAATGCGCACATAACCAAACATTAATTTTCCCCTTATGTTGTTTTTTCAAATACTGTTCTGCACTTAGGACATGTAATCTGTATTCTTCCATGACCTTTCGGAACACGAATCTGCTGTTTACAATTTGGACATTTATAAAATCTGTGTGTTTTTCTCTGTGACCACATTTTCCTATACCTTGAAAATACACTGTGTACTTTATATTTGACTGACATATATTTTGAATTTTCTGCTGAGCGCTTTGCATAATCTTTTGAAAACATTCTAAAATATGCATATCCCAGGGCAACTATAGCCAACAGAAAAAATATTCTGCCGAAAAACCATGATAATACAAGTAAAACAAGTGCTGCAACCATAAGAAAAGAATTAAATTTATCTGTTCCATATCTTCCGTACATAAATCTCTGTAATTTTTCCCTTAAACTATTCATATAAGAAGCACCTCCATTTTTCTATGAGGAAGATTATAACAACGATATATGTATTTATTGTGTTCAAGTAATTAAAATTTAATAACGGAATTTATAAAACAAAATTTCACGAATTCACCTAAAATTCTCATAAATTATTTTAAGAAAAGCTCTGATAGCTGTTATTCTCTGATTGAAAAAACACAGCCACAATAGTTCTGTCTGTACATTCCATACTCATTCGAAATTTCAGTAGAACGCTTATATCCGTTTTTCTTCTTAAAATCTGAGCATAAATATTTTATATTATATTTATGTTCTAAATCCAGTCCTATTTCATTAAGTTTAGCAGCATTTTTGAGCGGACTTATCGATAATGTAGTTGTAAAATAATCGAAATTGCCTTCTTTAGCATGCTTTGCAGTCTCTTCAAGTCTTAATCTGTAGCACAAAAAGCAACGCTGCGAACCTTCCCTGCAATTTTCGTATCCCTTTACAGTTTCATAAAACTTCTTTGTATCATATACTCCTTCTACAAATTTAACCGGATATTTTGTTGGAAATTTCTTTATAAATTCCTGCTGTTCGGTCACCCTTTTATAATATTCATCCTCCGGATAAATATTAGGATTATAATAAAATACCGTTATATTAAAATATTCAGACAGATATTCTATACAATAACTGCTGCATGGCGCACAGCAACTGTGCAAAAAAAGTGACGGAGCTTCTTTAGTATTATTTAACTGTCTTTCTGAAACAATCTTTTCAAGCTCTTTTTCAAGTTCCTTCTGATAATTTATATTATTCATTTTCTTTCTAACTCCAACCGCTGACTATCATGCTAACATTTCAGCCTACATATTATAGATATAATGTTTATTTCTGACAGGACATAAAACTTATTAAAGTATATATATGCATACTGATTTGTTTAACGCTTGTTTAATTTATTTCATATACTTGCATCTTTATTATATTTGTGCTATAATTAATTAGTAATTTTAAGCTTCCTTGGCTCAGTTGGTAGAGCAACGCATTCGTAATGCGTAGGTCATCGGTTCAAGTCCGATAGGGAGCTTTTTTTCATGCTTTTTTATAGATTTTCACTTACTTTTAAGTACTTTCAAACGCTCTGTAAACATTTCATAATACTCTGGAAGAGCATCGAAACATTCTTTTTTTACATCTTCTACCTGATTAAGCCCGATTCTTGTGACAGCCTCTATCGCTGCCTCTTTCTGTGTCATTTTTTTACCAAATACGGTCTGTGCATTTGCACCTTCAATAGTATCATAAGCTTTAAATGCCTGATTAAAATCCATCAGCTTATGAAGTGATTTTGGCTTATTATTTGCATTGGAAACTAATACGCCCCAGTTTCCCCAGTGTCTGTCATTGTTACCTGTCAGGTAATCTATAATGTTCATCATGTAATAATTGTGTTTATCTAATGACAGTATATACTTCTTTACATTTCTTCCATGATTAATTGAATAAACCTCAAATGCCTCCATTGAAACTATGGCATATTCTTTTGAAGTAATATTGTCACTTACACTTACTGGCTCACCGTCAAAATAGTCTTTCTCATAAAGCACCTGTTCAACATCAAAACAACGGCATATTCTGCTGGCAAGAAGTTCTCTTTCCACAGCATCTTCACCGCCATCTTTCAACAGCCTGAAACCGTCTTTTGTGCGCTGCCATGCTTTCGGAAAGCAACCATTTGTTGCAAGATCCCTTGCAAGCGATTCGTTTTGTACTGTGTACTGTTTTCCTTTTAAAGATATATCGATAAATGTATTTTCAAGGTGATTATCGTACAAATTTATGTTTGAAAATGTAATTTTTTCACCTTTTTTTCTAACCCAGAAAACATCTGTAAGAGATGTACACCTGTAGGAGAGGGCTATCTGCGCCCTTTCTTTATCCGTTACAGCCTGTAACATTCCGATGCTGTTTAATATTTCTTTTGCATATTTACGGTCAAGTGTGAGAACCCGGCTCGAACACCAGTAATTAAAATTTGTAATATTATTTACAAGGGTATCTATATCTGTATCTTCTTCTAAGTACAGATTATATGGCATAAATGATTTAAAATATATTTTACTTCGTCCGCTGTTGTCAATAACGGCAACTTTTCTGTCTTTATGCATTATTTCATATACAATCTTTTTATTATCCGCCATATCCTGCTCCTTTTATTAATTCAGGGCGGACATTATGAATCCGCCCTGACACTTACCCTTAGATAGCACAAACATTATTTTGAATCATGAACATGTATATCAAGCTGATTGTACGGAATTTCTATTCCATTTTCATCAAATTTAAGTTTAATCTGCTCTGTCAAATCCCATTTTGTACTCCAGTAATTTTCTGATTTAACCCATACCCTTAAACCTAAATTAACCTCACTTGCTGCAAGTTCATTTACAAATACTGTTATTTCTTTTTCTTTTAAAACATTTTCATAGTGTGAAGCTATATCTGATAAAATACTTTTTGCAAGTTTTAAATCAGAATTATAACCTATGCCGACACTTAAGTCAACTCTTCTTATATCCTGTGCAGTAACATTTGTAATATTGCTGTTTGACAATGTTCCATTTGGAATAAATATAAGTTTGTTATCTACTGTTACAAGTTTTGTATAAAACATGTGTATCTCTGCAACTGTTCCTTCTTCATTTGCAATAATGTAGTCTCCAACCTTGAACGGTTTTAACATGAGAATAAGAACTCCTCCGGCAAAATTAGAAAGGCTCCCCTGCAATGCAAGTCCTATCGCAAGTCCGGCTGAACCTACTATAGCCATCAGTGATGATGCCTCAACACCAAATCTTCCGACAATAATTACGAAAAGTATAAAATAAAGAATAAATTTTATGAGCGCATCTAAAAACTGGATAACTCCTGTATCAGCATCTGCCTTTTTAAGTGAACGCTTTACAATCTTTCTTATTATATTTGTTATTTTCTTTCCAATAAAAAATATAATTACAGCTATAATAACATTTATTCCAAATGAAATAAGATTTGGAATATGATCTTTTGCATATTGAAGTACAACATTTGTCTGCTGCTGTACTTCTTCTAAATTATTATTTACCGCACCGACAACTTCTTCTGCCACATCAGCGGAATCAGTTAAAACATACCAATTCATTCTGACTGTTCCTCCTGTTCTATAAAATATTATTTACCGGCATAGCGAAATACCAGAACTGACATAGGCGGAATTTTAATCGTTATTGAATCATTGTATCCATCTGCACTTTCTTCTTTAGTAATTTTTACTCTCGGATTAACAATACCTTCTCCACCAAATGTCAAGGCATCGCTGTTAAATACCTCTTTGTATTTTCCTTTGTATGGTACACCAATTTTATGTTCATCATATTGTAGCGGCAAAAAGTTAGCTATAACTAACATTTTTTCACTGCCACTCAGATCACTTCGCATAAATATAATTATATTTTCGTCTTTATTCATCGCATTTACCCACATAAAGCCATCTTCACTGTTATCAGACTCATGCAATGCTTTGTTTGAACAATATAACTCATTCAGACCCTGAATAAATGATTTCATATCTTCATATTTATCCTGATTAAACTCTTCCCATTCAAGCGGTGTTGAAAAATCCCATACATTATCCGAGCCTATATCCTGCCCCATAAACAAAAGCTTTTTGCCAGGGTGCATAAACATATATGCATATAATGTTTTCAGATTTGCAAACTGAATTTTTTCACTTCCTGGAAGAAGTGTTCTTATGCAGCCGAAAGACTGCAGTGTACTTCTGTGAGATATATCAAGCACAAAATTCTCACTGTACTGATAGAGCATTGGCTCTGAAACCGTGTTATAAAGGCCACTCCGAAAAATTGGGTCTGTTCCCATAAATGTAAGTATCTGTCTGTTCCAGCCATAATTTAATTTCATATCGAAACCAAGTCCGTCTTCTTCTACTTTAGTAGTTACTAAAGGCCAGCCGGAATCATCTTCAGCAATAAGCAATACATCCGGATTATTTTTCTTGAAAACAGAATTAAGATGTTTAAAAAATTCTATTCCGTCAAGATTTTCATTTCCACCGTATATATTAGGAAGCCACTGCTCAGGTGTTTTTGCATAATCTAAGTATAATACTGAATCTGCCTTGTGTACAAACAGACCATCAATATGATATTTTTCTGCCCAGAAAAATGCTGATGAAATGAGAAAATCTGTCACCTGCTTTCTTCCATAATTGTATATTGCCATATCAAATTTAGGGTGATAGCCCTGTCTTTTATCCATATGCTCGTAAAGCCATGTTCCATCAAAACATGCAAGTCCACTGTCATTTAATGGGAACCCGAAAAATGAAACTTCTAAAATTACACCGATATTTTTCTTATGCATATAATCGATAAACTTCTGAAAATCGCCTGTAGTTCCAAGAGAACTCTCCGGCGCATAATTTGAAAATGTATGATATCCTTTTGCAGTGTTGACAGACTCCATTACAGGAAGTAGTAAAACATGTGTATAACCACACTGATTAACATATGCAGCTATTTTTTCAGCTAACTGTATATAGTCCGTACATTCTTTATTAAATGTGTCCAGATGAACTTCATATATTGACATGGCATCTGTCTTACAGTCAAACTTCTTTCTCTTCTCAAGCCATTTTGAATCAGTCCAGTTATAATTATCCAAATCACTTACTATAGATGCTTTATCTAATGTGTTTTCAGTCATTACAGCATACGGGTCAGACTTCATGACTCTTGTTCCATCTTTACATGCAATTGAAAATTTGTACATTTCGCCACTTGTAATTCCCGGAACAAATAATTCAAACACACCGCTTTTCCATAAATTTCTCATCGGATTTGCTTTTTCGTGCCAGTGGTTGAAATTTCCGACAACGCTTACAGATACTGCATTAGG